>PIVS01000438.1 GCA_003353855.1 Desulfobacteraceae bacterium | reverse complement strand
TACCCTGCACCCGAAGGCACACAATGTTGTGTGCCGTCGGGTGCCGGGTTATATTTTTCAGGGTTATAAAAAAAGTCCAGCTGTTTCTTGACAAAAGGCAAAAAAGCATTTACTTATCCTTAGATCTCCAATTTATTGATAGGCATAATTCATGGAAAAGAAACCCACCCCCAAAACCGGTATTGCAAGGATATGGTCTGCATTTTTTTATACCCAGAAAGGCCTGCGCCATGCCATGGCCCATGAGGCTGCCTTCCGGCAGGAGGCTGTGCTGGTGGGCATTGTATCCCTCATTATTATCTTTCTTCCCCTGTCCCTTATCTGGAAAGGACTCCTCTTTTTTGCCACGACATTAGTACTCATTGTTGAGCTGCTGAACTCCGCCATTGAGGCGGTGGTGGATCTTGCCTCCCCGGAATTTCATGAATTGGCAGGCCGTGCCAAGGACATGGGCAGTGCTGCGGTTTTCATCTGCTTTTTTCTGGCAGGAGTACTCTGGCTGATGGCCATTGTTTCGATTATATAAGGAATACGACAGCGGGGCCTGATTAATGCGGGATAAAGGAGAGATTGACGGATTACGGTTTTCTCCATTTTTTTCGAGTGCCAGCAGATTTTTTTCTCCTTCGATGGAGCCTAACAGGGTGTTTAAATAAACCAAGATGTTATTTTCTTTGTCCAGGGTTATAAAAAAAGTCCAGCTGTTTCTTGACAAAAGGCAAAAAAGCATTTACTTATCCTTTTATCCTTAGTCCGAAACATACAAGGCAGGTTTCGATAAACATATAAATCCCTTATTTCAGTCTCAGTTTGAATCTTTTGTGTGTTTTCAATTCATGCGGAATTCAAGGCTTTTCCCAAATCCCGCATCGATTCGGTCAATGCGAAACTTTCAACTAAAATAATTCTCCGGCGAAGAACCATCTCTGACGGTATCCAGCGTGAAGCAGTGAAATCCGCCGCCAAAAATCCTTCGATGCCTGTGTCTTACCGGAATCGGCGTAAATCCATGTTTCTCCAATGTTTTGATCATCTCCGGATATAAGGAGTTCACGATAACCCGATTTTCGTCAACAGAAAGGACATTGAGATCAATATATTTACTGGTCAAAATCAGATCGTCATCCTCATATTCCGGAAACATGTTTTCAGTAGGTTCAGGGGGATAAATAATGTCCCATTTCTTTAGCGGAGCGGGAAGCATATCAAAAAATTTCGGAGTTCTGAGAAGCAAGGTGCCCGGACGTAACGGCAGAACAATGCTGTCAATATGGTTGTCCGTCATACGATTGACCCTGTGAAACCTGAAACCGCTCAGGTGTCGTTCCAGCCATTGCAGACCCAGCGCATGATTTTCTGTCGCAACGTTTACCAAAACATCTTTGCCGAACCTGATGCACTGGGCAGCATCGATCATCATTTCATAGCCGACATCGAATTCGGACGGTTCCTGTCTGTATATTTTTTCACTCGCAACCATATCCCGACCGCTTTGATGAACATAAGAAAGATCAAATGAACAGTCAGTCATGATTGGCCTGGGCATTGCCGTCCATTTTGATCCGGCTTTAAAATAATTGTAAAAAACCGGTTTGAGCAGATCGTTTTCAAAATACCTGCTTCGGATATTGGGGGCTGTTTCAATGATTTCATTCCCGAAAACCGCAGCCATATCCCGTACATTCAACGCAGGAACACAGGTCGATTGCCAATATGGGGTGTTAAATTTAATGGACTTATTCAAAGGCATCGGACGAAATACCCTGATTCCCAAATTCTCCAAGGTATGTACCAATCCTTCGACATCTTCGGTAAGTTCTTCAAGATATCTCTTCTTTAACCTGGGGTTGGGTTGCATGGCCTCCCCGGATTTTTTATCATAACTGGGGTAACAGAATTCCAATTTATCAGCGGCGTTGTCGTGAAAAAAAATCTTGAAAGAAAGCTCGATATCGTCAAGGTTATAGTTGATCGGTGAACCGACGATAACTTCTTTCAGCGGAGACCATTCATCATAACTGTTCACTATCATATTGTTCATCCTTGTGTTGAAGACACCATAATGTTGTGATTTGGTGCCATCCGCAAAGGTTTTAGATTTTTAAACAATGCCATGTTTAAATGATCCGGCAGCCTCATAATGAGAATTTTAACATCTGGATTCTTAACGCACTTGACGTTGAAAAGTCAAGAAGATTATGCCTCTTTTCCATTTTGTGTGGGTAAAACTGCAATGTTTATCAGGAGGGGCAATCCAGTCTGCTCCACTTCCCAATATTATTCAGCTTTTACCAGGCCGCTGGTGATATCGGTATCCAGGGATATTACATCTAAGTATTCCAAAAAGTTTTTTGACATCTGCACAGGTACTTATTGTCCACAAAAGAATCGAAAGAATAGAAACGGCAATCATTCGAATTTTGCCTTTATCGAATGATTTTCGGAAATATTTGTAAAGACATAGCTATTACCGTCTGTCAATTCAGCAGGTTTTCCGTCTACTTCCAAACCTGCAATTTTATATCCGGCAACAGGTGTTATCGTAAAGATGATATTTGAATCGGGATTTACCTTGATTTGTCCGGCAGGAAATATACTGCCACATATGCCGGCAGATGCGTTTATAACAAAGCTCGTTGTCGGAACTGGTCTAAAGCTTATATCCATTACATAATCTTTTTGGATATTTATAAACTTATAGCGATTATCTTCCGACAGCGATACCTCCCTGCCGTCCACTCTTATCTTGTCCGGTTCATATCCTTGATTCGGGAGGATTGTAACAATCAGATCCTCACCGTTTGCTATCATACTATTTCCGGATAAAGCGACTGTTCCGTTTGAATCCGTGTTTATGGTAATGGATTGCAGCCCGTCTCCGTCCCCGGGATCTCCGGGATCCACTATTTCGGTGGTGATAAACGCTTTGGATGTATTGCCGGAAACATCCTTGAACATGACATAGAGCTTTTTAATGCCGCTGCCATCCAAGAGACGCCATAATTTTTCCTGGGACCAGTCTTCCCACTTCCCGCCTTCGCCATAGTTTATATTGCTGATATACAACCGAATTGCGCCGGTAGCTCCTGCTATCATTGGAATGGAAAGATCGGTGGTGGTTTTCGGTACGATGACGGTTCCGTGCAGAGGCGGGACAGTATCGACCATAAATTCGGTACTTGAAGTTGCGCGGATACGTCCTCTCTTGTCAACTCTTGCCACATGGCAATAGTATAATTTGTGATTACCTATAAGCATCTGGCTGGTAACGGTTTTAACTCTTAAAGGACGCCCGCGGGGAGCGGTTCTTTTAGTTATCTCAAAATCCTTCTCCCGGTTGAAAAGATAGTAATATTTTCCTTCTTCTTCCCCTGTCAATGAAGATTCCCATGACATGGTCACGTTCAACTCTGTGAAAACTTTCTTTTGAGGGATCGGGCGCAGGTTTAAAATCCTTGTTTCATCCCGCCTTTCTTTTCTCGATGCCGGTTCATCAAAATCTTTATCTGCCCGGGCCAAAGAAAATTGTCCCGAAGAAACCAGGCTCGTGATCTCGTCGATATTTTTACATAATCTGAAATTTATACTTGTCGCGGTATCATACCCGGTATCATATATTTTGGCATAGATAGGTGTGACTTCTTCATATTCCGATGCGGGGATTCCGATATCATCGACTCCGGCCCACTCTTCCAATATTATATTGCCCCTTGAATCAATGAACACGAACTTCAACCGGACTCTTGTATCAGGCGATATGGTGGTATCTGCGAAGTTTCCGTTTTGATCAACCGGCGATTTTTTTATAAAATCACCATGTTCTTTGAAAACATCGTAAGATCCCAAAAAGTGAGGGGGGTTAAAGAAAGTATTAGACAAACTTGCGATAAGGTGCTAATCGTATAATGCATGAGTGCAAGTAAATTAATATGGGTGCGGTTCTTCTGAAACAAGTCTAAGTAGCTGTATTTAAAGGGACACATCGTTTTCTTTTTAATTATTTCGATAATTTTGCCAAGATAATATCATTGCAAACGGATATCTCCTTTGATTTTTTAAATCTATCTTCACGAGGTTTTGTGATGACGACCGCTATATGGTGCAATAATTTTTAGCTGGACAATAGGCCATATTTTCGTTATGTAAGAATAACGGGGGGTATATGTCATGCAAAAAATAAAGAAACAAACTTTTTGTGGACGTGATTTTTCAAGCGAAGATATAACACTGATTCAGGATATTGTT
>PIVS01000437.1 GCA_003353855.1 Desulfobacteraceae bacterium | reverse complement strand
TAAACAATTTGACCTCTATTATAATCCACAGGAAATAAAATGATTATTAAATTAATTCTCATAAAACTCAAACGAGCCTTCACGGATCTATTGCCCATTATTTTGGTGATCGCTTTTTTTCAGACCATTGTCTTGAAACAACCATTACCCCAAATGGGAGAAGTGCTTTTTGGCGGGCTTCTTGTGGTGACAGGTCTTACCCTGTTTGTTGAGGGACTTGAAATGGGTCTGTTTCCCATTGGTGAATCAATGGCCCATGCCCTGGCCAGGAAAGGAAGTCTTTTCTGGCTGCTTTGTTTTGCGTTTGCTTTAGGGTTTTCCACCACAGTGGCAGAGCCGGCTCTCATTGCCGTGGCCTGGGAAGCAGCAGAAATTGCCAGCCAAGGAGGCCTTATTGACCCAAGTCAGGAATCCTTAAAAAAATATGTTTTTGGTCTTCGCATGTCTGTTGCCTTTTCCGTGGGGCTTGCCATCCTTATCGGGGTTTTGCGCATTCTGCGCGGATGGCCGATTCATTATCTGATCATCAGTGGTTATGTCCTTGTTATGCTGATGACCATCATTGCTCCCAAAGAAATCATTGGAATAGCCTATGATGCCGGCGGCGTTACGACATCCACCATCACAGTGCCTCTGGTTGCAGCTCTTGGCGTGGGACTTGCCTCGTCCATCAAGGGACGAAGTCCGCTTGTGGATGGGTTTGGACTCATCGCTTTTGCTTCTCTTCTCCCCATGATTTTTGTTATGGGATATGGACTTATTATTTTTTAGATAAAAAGGAGCCTGTATTCGTGGACTTCATATATGAGTTTTGTAAAATATTGCTTGCCACCTGCAAAGATGTGCTGCCCATTATTATTCTGATTGTCAGTTTTCAGCTCCTGGTTTTGAGGCAGTCAATTCCCCATCTGCGTCGTCTTATTGTGGGCGGTGTCTATGTTGTCATCGGACTTGCCCTGTTTCTGGCAGGACTTGAAAAAGCACTTTTCCCACTGGGCAATATGATGGCCTCCCAGTTGTCTGATCCGGCTTTTATTTATGGCCCGGGAGAAATTGTTACCCAGGCGGACTGGAAGGCATATGGCTGGGTCTATCTTTTTGCAGCCATGATCGGCTTTGCTACCACCATTGCAGAACCATCTCTCATTGCAGTGGCCTTGAAAGCCAGCGAGGTATCCGCCGGAACCATCAAACCATGGGGGTTGAGAATCACAGTTGCTGTAGGTGTTGCTTTTGGAATCAGCCTTGGAACCTTTCGGATTGTGACTGGCACACCACTTTATATGTACATTCTTGCGGGCTATATGATTGTTATTGTACAGACCATATTTGCCCCGAAAAATATCATTGCCCTGGCCTATGATTCGGGTGGGGTAACAACTTCAACAGTTACGGTACCCCTGGTTGCAGCACTTGGCCTTGGGTTGTCCGCCACCGTGCCCGGACGTAATCCTGCCTTGGACGGTTTTGGACTCATCGCTTTTGCCAGCCTATTTCCAATCATAGCCGTCATGGGGTATGCTCAGTTAATGCAATGGTCAACTCAACGCAAAATTAAATACATGGAGAAAAAAAATGCGATTTAAACTCATACTCGCCTCGGTAAAATCCGACATCACTGACAAGGTTGTTGATGCGGCCAAAGCAGCAGGAGCCACCGGGGCAACGATCATACCTGCAAGGGGAACCGGTATTCATGAAGCAAAAACTTTTTTTGGTCTCACCCTGGAGGCACAAACCGACATTATCATGTTCCTTGTTGAAGAGCATATTATTACTAAAATTTTAGATGCAATAAAACAAGCGGGAGAATTCCATAAGCCCGGTACAGGCATTGCTTTTGTGCTTCCGGTTGAACATGTTGTGGGCTTGGAAAGCCAGATGGAAAAATTTAAACAAGAGGTTCGGAAAAATTATTTTTAAGCACTATTTTTTATAAAAGGAGATGGTTATGGAAACAGACAATATTAAAATAGTTCGCACAAAGGACGTGATGCATACCCAAATTTTGACCATTGACGGTATGGCTACCGCCAGGGAAGCTGCTGCCATCATGGGTTCTGAAAGAGTATTTTCTCTTCTTGTCAAAAAAAGGCATGAAAATGATGCTTGGGGTATACTGGTTGTTCAGGATTTTGTCAAAGGAGTGATCATACCAGGTCGCTCCCCGGATGATGTGAATGTCTATGAAATCATGACAAAGCCTATAATCACAGTTCCGGCGGATATGGATATCCGCTATACCGCCCGTTTGATTTATCGTGCCGGCATCCGAAGAGCACCGGTTGAGGATAAAGGGGAAATTGTCGGAATGATTTCTCTCTCATCCTTGATTCTGGATAATGAGCTTTTTTAGGGACGAATCACTTAACAAAAAGAAACCATATGAATATTCTATTGATTGATTGATGATGACCCAGCATCACGTGAAAGCTTGGCCGATTTTTTTCAAATGAAGGGATACCCTTTGGTTCAAGCTTCCAATGGCAGGAGCGCAATTGATATTGCCCGACAACACCCGATAAGTATTATCATTTCTTCCCAGGAAATGAGGGATATGGATGGCATTGAATTGTGCCGTAATATTCGTGAAGAGCAAAAAGACAATTATATTTATTGTATCATGCTGGCAAAAGAAAATGAAAAAGAGAGAAGACTTACAGGGTATCTTCAGGGAGTGGACTCATATATTACCAACCCTCCTGATCTTGAGGAACTGGAAGCACTGGTCCGGGTGGGAATGCGTATTGCCGGTTTCAATCCTCTGCAGCCCACTAAAAACGCACCTGAAAAAACACAAATTATACCCGGACAAAATGGGAATGAAAAAGGGGCTGAAAAAAAATCACCCATGGAAAAATTACCATTGATAAAATTTTTTTTGGAAAAAAAATTATTTCCACCCAAAAAACTGACAACCTTCGTTTGGCTGTAAAACAGCATTTTGGTAGGAAATTTGGAAATCTTGTTCTGAAAAAAGGCTTTGCCACCCAGGAACAGGTTGACAAAGCAATAAAAGAACAGGCAACAGAATTTAAAGCCAGTCAATCATACAGACGAACCGGTGACATTCTTGTTGCCAACAAAACCATAACAAAAGAACAGTGTGATATTATCCGGTGTGAAATAAAAAATGTAAAATCTTTTGATGGGGAAAAAGAATCCATAAAAAATTCTACTACACCCAGCCTGGAACCGAATAATAAAAACACTGGACAATCGGATGCATCAATTGAAAAAATGATCAAGCTTGTGGTTTCCTAAAACAAACTGGAAGCCCGCATCCGGCTTAAAAAAGATATTTCCGGCAAGATTACCCCTGATGAGATAATTGGGTTTTTAAATCAAAATAATATAATATTTGGAGTTGAAAGCCTGGAACAGATAGCTGCATTTTTAAATGCAGACGCCAATGAAGAAAAAGTATTCCTGGTTGCAAAAGGCAAACCGGCAACATCGGGTTGTGATGCATCCATAAAATATCATTTTGATACTGACCACCTAAAGGCTGGAGCAGTAAATGAAGACGGGAATATTGATTTCAGGGAAAGAGGGGAGAGGCCCCGGGTACAATGCGATGATCTTTTGGCAACAAAACTCCCCATGGAGAGCGGAAAACCAGGCATTGATGTTAACGGTAATCCCATCCTTGTATCTGATACAAATGATATTGCCCTGAAGTGCGGGGACGGTACTCTGCTTTCTCAAAATGGTCTTGAGGTCCATGCAAAGATTGATGGTCAACCCAATCTTACTTTAGCCGGAGACCTTTCTGTCTTTGCCGAACTTATCGTTGACGGTGATGTGGATTTCAATACGGGAAATATTGATTTTGATGGTAATGTTGTTGTGAAGGGCACTATCATTGACGGATTCACCATAAAATGCGGAAATCTTAATGCAAAAGAAATCTTTGGTGCAAAAATATTTGCAATAGGTGACGTCCATGTTTCAGGGGGAATCCTCAGAACTCAGATCAAAGCAGAAGGTAATGTAACTGCAAAATTTATCATGAATTCAAATATCAAATCCTTTGGCAGCGTCCTGGTTGACAAGGAAGTTATAGATTCTAAAATTTGTTCCAGCGGGAACTTTATAGCAACGCGAGGAAAAATCATTTAAAAAGGATAAGTGAATGCTTTTTTGCCTTTTGTCAAGAAACAGCTAAAAACTTTTTATAACTCTGAAAAATATGAAAAATATGCCTCCGTCCCAGAAGGAACACAACATGTTGTGGTCCTTTAGGGACGGGG
>PIVS01000436.1 GCA_003353855.1 Desulfobacteraceae bacterium | reverse complement strand
CTTCCTTCAGACTGCAAAGATCCTCGGACAGGTTGGGCGGGATCATGGGCAGTTTGTCATCGGGCATGTAAATGGAACTGGCCCGGTACCGCGCAGCCATGTCAATGGGATCCCCGGATTTGATATAGGCCGCCACATCAATGATGTGGATTCCCAAACGGTATCCGTTTTCAGTATTTTCAAGGCTGATGGCATCGTCATAGTCCTGGGTGGACTGACCGTCTATGGTGATCAAATGAATGTCAGTCAGGTCTTTTCGCTGGGGATCTTTGAAGACGTGACCCTGGGTTTGACCAAGTTTTTTGGCAGTCGCAAGCACCGGGTCGGAAAAGGTTGTGGAAATCTGCATGGACAAAAGATCAATGTTCTCATCAATCTCCCATATGCCTGCTTTTACAAAAATATTGAACAATTGTTCAGGTGCACTTAAACCGGATTTTTTAACCATTTGTTTGGCAATGGCTGAAAAATGACTGTCGCTGCCCTGGAGGTAATAGGACCTGAGGGTTTCTATCACACCCGGCTCTACAGCTACTGGTGTTTCAGGCTTTTTATCCTTTTGCATCAGGATCAGCCATTCCACCCCTTTGGAGATGAGGCCTTCCCGTCTTTCCCCCTCTTTTATCTGCCTTTTTTTGGCTTCTACCTGTTCCGGGGTGCAGGGTGTAAATATAGATTTATTCATTTTGAAATAGAGCCGGTCATTAAAAAAAGCACGGACAACGGCTGCTTCATGGTCCGGTGTCAGAGGGGGATCAAAGCAGAACAGGGTCATGGCATCCAAATCAATTTCATCGGATTCATCGTGGAGGATTTTCCATAATCCCCTAATATCAATAGTCTCGGCCAGCCTTTTCCTGGTTGTTGTCACCTGTTTCAGATGGTTGACAAGGGCAGTCCTGGACAGGGCAGTATCCAGGTTCAGCTGCGAGATGTGGGAAAGCCTCTTCTCAGAAAAATTGACCTCCCGGCTATTTTCATTGAGTAATCTGAGCCTGCCTTTTTTCTCACTTAAGATGACCGCGGAAACTATTTTTTGCTGATCTATATATTCTACAATGCTACCTATATTCATGGAGCCGACCATAGCAGGGTGGATAGGGAAAGTCAAACACAAGACTTGGGTGCGGCCTTGAAAAATAACTTTATTTGGGATAGAATGAGCCCATGGCGAAACATGATAAAGACCAAAAAAAAATCGGAAAAAAACTTACAAAAAATGATCTACCGGTTCTGGATTCAGGGCAGGACCTCTTTTCTGTGTTTATGGATACTCCTCCCTTAAACTGTCCGGAAAAAAAAGAGTCTTCCAGGCAGGCTGATCTTCGATTGAATAAACACGGGTTGCCGGTGATTGAAGAGTTTGAGGACCAATTTCTTGACCTGGAAGGTGATTTGTCGGGGCAAAAAGTACCAGGTGAATCACTGGAATCGGAAGAAATAGAAGAAAATTTTGTTTTGCTTTTAGAGGAGTCTTTAAAACAAAAAAAGAGTCCTGATAAAAAGAAACCAATCCCAATGCCCATTAAAAAAAGGCTTAAACGGTACCCTCCCCCCGAGGCGGAACTGGATCTTCACGGATTCACGGCACTTGGGGCTGAGGTCAAGGCCAAAGCCTTTATTTCCAGCTGTAAACACCAGGGGTATTTTTCACTACGCATTATTGTGGGCAAAGGGCTTCATTCAGCTCTCGGCCCTGTGCTGCCCGACGTGATAGAAGATCTGCTCAAGATTCTGGAAAAACAGAATATGGTATTGGCCTATAAATGGGATCGAATGAAAAAATCCAAAAGCGGTGCGGTGATCGTCTATCTCAAACAATTTAATGACTAGAAATGTTTTTTGTGAAAAATCATTGGACCCTTCTCATTTGTTGAGCTGATATTTTCTTACTGCCCTGTTATGTTCTGCCAGTGTTTTTGAAAAATAATGGGTGGTATCATTTTTTGATACAAAAAAAAGATACTTACTTTTATCCGGGTAAAGGGCTGCTTTCAGGGCAAGGGCACCCGGGTTTGCAATGGGACCCAGGGGAAGTCCCCTGAGCTGGTATGTATTGTAGGGGGTTTTCCGCTGCAAATGTCTTTTTCTGATTCTGCCGTCAAATTCCTTATCCCCGTATATGACAGTGGGGTCACTTTCCAGGCGCATGTTTTTTTTGAGCCGATTGTGAAATACAGAAGAAATCAAAGGCCGTTCAGAGGCATCTCCGGTTTCTTTTTCAATAATGGAGGCCAGGGTGACAATTTCATTAACAGAAAATCCCAGTTCGGTTGTGCGCTTTTTCCATTCCCGGGTGTAAACACTGTGAAAGGTGGTCACCATTTTTTTGATGATTTGCCGGCAGGTGGTCTGTTTCGGGAAAAAATAAGTATCAGGATATAGATAGCCTTCCAGGGAATGTGAATCCACACCCAGTGTTTTGATGAAATCAGCCTGTCGGCAAAGGGCCAAAAATGGTGCGGTATCGCAAAATTTTGTTTCCTGCACAAGGCCGGCAGTTTCATCCATATTCAGTCCTTCCGGGATGGTCAGGCGGTAGAGCTTGACTCTGCCCTTCAGGAGCTGATCCAGAATCTGGGCAGGGGTTTTAGAGGCGGAAAGCTGATACTCACCAGCCATAAGTCTGGCGGCGGCTTGTTTGTATCGAACATAAAGTTTAAACTGTGCCTGGTTGGTGATCAGCCCCTGTTTTTCAAGGTTTATTGCAACTTGTTTCAAGCTCTGTCCCGGGGCAATGGTAAAGGTGACCATCTGTTCCCTGGGGTTGCGGGGAGTCTCTATGAATCTTTTCATCTGAAAGATGAAAAGAGATAGAATCACGCCGGTCATCAAAAGGATACCCACCAGGGTTATCCCAAGTTTTTTTGATTTTGAATGGTTCATGGCATATTGGCTTTGTTAATCAAAAAGCGTATCCGTATGATGTCTGGATACCCTGGGGTAAGGCTAGTAAAAGAGATGATATTCTATATTTTTCCCCCTGAAGAACAGGAATAATGATAATCTCTTCCTGTTCTTCATGGGGAAAAGCGTTAATTTAGCCTGATTTAGCAATGGGAAAATCGGTATCCGGGTTATAGCAGATTCTGCAGCAATTGAGGCAGCGCTCTGCTTCCTTGTGGGCTGCGACCTCGGGAAGGACAAGATCCACTTCCACCATGGAGTCAAGGCGCTGGTCCACCTGGAGTTCCGGCATTTTTGCCCGTTTGATCTGTTTCACCCCGTCCACACTGGTAAAAATAGATTCATGGATTCTTTTTTGCTGTAATGAATCCTTTACCGGTTCCACAGGCTCCCCCTTCAGGAAGCAGTCAATGGATCTTGCTGCCCTTCGTCCACCGCCAATGGCATCCACTACAAGGGACGGCCCTGTTGCAGAATCTCCTGCCGTAAAAATATAGGGGATGGAGGACTGGAGGGTGGCCGGATCATTGTCAATGGTATCCCACCGGGTCAGTTCCAGGTCCGTCATCCGTGCATGGGGATCCTGTTTTTTAAAGGAGGCATCCGGGGACTGGCCGATGGCCGAGATAACCATGTCAACTTCCAACAGGGTTTCTGATCCTTCAATGGGTTCAGGACGACGGCGTCCAGAGGCATCGGGTTCACCTAGTTCCATTTTCAAGTATTCCAGGTGGGTGCAGTTTTTGTTATCATCTCCGACCACCCTTGTGGGTGCTGCCAGAAATACAAAGTGGATGCCCTCTTCTTCGGAAGCCACAATTTCAACCTCATTGGCCGGCATCTCTTTTCTGGTACGGCGGTAGACTATATAAACTTTATCAAGGCCTTTTCTTAACAGGGTTCTGGCACAGTCAACTGCTGTGTTCCCCCCTCCGACCACGGCGGCTGTCCTGCCCAAATTTATATTTTCTCCAGAGGACATTCTCTGTAAAAAATCGATGCCTTTAAAACATCCGTTGAAATCTTCGCCTTCGATGCCAAGGGCATAATCTTTCCAGGCACCCACTCCCAGGAAAACGGCCTGGTAGCCCGAGGCCATGAGAGATCCCAGGCCAAAATCAACCCCGAATTTAACATGGGTAAAGGCATTGATGCCAAGGTCCAGAATTCCCTGAATCTCCCAGTCCAATACTTTTTTGGGAAGCCTGTATTCGGGAATTCCATACCGGGTTATCCCGCCAAGTTTTGGCATGGCCTCAAATATGTCAACCTTGTGACCGATTCGCCGTAAAAAGAAGGCACAGGAAAGACCGGCAGGTCCGCCGCCGATAACGGCGATTTTTTTGCCGGTATCCGG
>PIVS01000435.1 GCA_003353855.1 Desulfobacteraceae bacterium | reverse complement strand
CTGGCCAACGCAGTTCGCGAACAGTTTCATAACATTGTACATCATCTATCAGGGTCTTTATGTTTACCTTCATCCGCTCCGATCCGAGTGTAACCAGTTAGTAGTAAGGCGGATATCTAGCATCATAAGGATCCGTAATGCAAGTCAAAGCTTGTTTTTTTTCACCAAATTCCAAAAGACCCCGAAACGCAACATGAGCCTAAAATTATTATCTCAGACTTTAATGGAAATGATGCCTTTAGAGAGAAAGTCGAACATAGAATTTTTAAAAGAATGCCCGATGCGGAATTTGTTGTGATCCCCTCATCATATACCAACCGGCAGTATGATTCAAAAATAGCATCGGCAAAAGGCGTTTATGTAAACATCCTTGAAACTGATCAGAATGTTTATGTGCCCCAATACGGGTTTGAAGAGGATTCAGCTATTTTTGATACAATTGCAGATCATTTTAATAAGCCTGCCATTGCCATTGATGTGGATAAAGTGTCGGTAATGGGTGGTGCGGTGAACTGCCTGACCTGGTATTGCCCACCCCGGCTTTTGCCAGGCAGCCTGAAATTAAGATAGACGGATTCGGCTCGGTTTCTGACCTTTAGGTTATGAAATATCCGGGTTAGGGCGTTCTTTTTGTAGCTGTTACAAGAAATATGGGAAACTCTTTTTCTTCTCTGTTAATGGTATGAGTTGTTACAAAATGAATTTTCCCGAATCCGTGTTTTTCCAGGATGAGTTGCAACTCATTCCTTTTAAAACCTAAATGGAAGACGCCTTCAGTATCTTTTGCGTGAAAATCTCCATCCTCTTTGTCCAGGTCAGCTAAGGCAATCAACGCTCCGGGCTTTAAATGGTCAGCAAATGTTTGAATGAGCTTAGATGTGTCTTTTACGTGATGCATTGCCATAGCACTCATAATTAAGTCAAACTTTCCATCTATGGGTCTATCCGTAATATCCTGGCAGACCATTTCTACTTTGCCCTGTAATTCCGGCTTGGAGATAAGTTCATTTAACATCGCTCTCGATATATCCACTGCAACGATTCTTTTTACAAACGGTACGACTTGAGAACTAATCAACCCCGTTCCTGCACCAAAATCCATCACATACATCTGATCATGCAAAGGGACATGTTCTAATATTGATGATCCAACAGCTGATGAAAGCATTTTTCTCATCTCATCAGCATCCCAATCTTTTGCTTTTTCATTAAATAAATCAGTCATTTATTATCTCCGATGGGTGAACATTAGCAACCTTAGGGTGTAAGTGCTTGAACTGTTCCGCTTCGTCTTGATTTGTATTATTGTCTTTTTTCGACCATGGCCAGGAAATCATCACTGCCAAGTGGAAGTCCGGTCTTCTCGTGGGAATAAAACAAATCCGCCTCCTCCGGCGGTCTGGTTTCGACAAGGAAATCCCGCCATTCTATCTCAACTCGTTCCAGCAACGGATCCGTCTGCACTAAGGCGTCATCACGCTTCATGATATGCGCCTTGGCGCTGCTCCACTGCCAATCCACCGGTTCATCGACATAATCCCGCTTGACCGGATTTATCTCGATATAGCGGGTGCAGGCAATCAGGTATCGTTCATCCAGCAGATGAGATGCGTATCGCCCCTGCCAGAACTGTCCCCTGCTATAGGTTCGGTGGTTAATGTATTTTGTATACCGGCCATGTGCCGCTCTCAGGCATCTGGTTAGGGCGTCCTTTTCACCGGGCACGGCAATCAGGTGCGCATGATCCGGCATCAGGCAGTAGGCCCAGACAGCGACACCGTGACGAAGGCAGCATTCCGCCATTATTTCGAGATAAACAGCATAATCATCATCACGAAGAAAGGTCTGTCTGCCATTCAACCCTCTTTGAACAACATGATGGGGAAATCCGGCTATTGTTATTCTTTTCATTTTTCACTTTCCATTTCAACTATCATATCCATTGTCACATTAAAGTCCTTAACTGTTGGAAAAAGAGATCGATGCCCCGAAGCCGGTACGGTATGAACCCGGCGTGTCTTGGCGCGTCTTGCCGAATCATGAATCCGTGTTATGACCTCCTCGGGGATGACATGATCATTCTCGGCAGCCACAACCAAAAGGTTACCTTTAAATTTTCCCAAGATAGTGAACGCATCCGATTCCCGCCAGCTGCCGGGTACGCGGATGGCTTCCGAAAACTTCGGACCAAAAGGAAAATGGTAGGCAAGGGGCGTATAGACTGCAGGTACCAGCAATATCATATTTTTCACCGAAAAGATTTCGGCGAGCTTAATGGCAGTATAAGCACCCATACTCGCAGCAATAAGTGTAAGAGGTTCTGTACAGGTGTGCCGGATAACCGCAGCAGCCTGCTCGGTCCTTCCATGCAGGCTGGTAGCCTTTATGTCTCCGCCGGTTTCACCGTGCCCGATAAAATCAAAGCATACAGAAGGCACACCGTTGGTATTCAGGCTTTCCCGCATTCTTGAAAACCGTTCCCGTGATGATTGACCGGCACCATGGAGTACGATGGTATCGCATCTATCTTCATATACATCACCGTAAAGTATAGAATCATCAAAAACTAATTCAAATGGGTTTATCTGTTGCGTTTCCAATATCGAGGAGGCTACGAATATTTTGCATCAGCGATGATACACAGCATTTCATACATTATCGTAGCTGCAATCAGGGCGGTGTTACCTGATGGGTCAAAGGGCGGAGAGACTTCCACAAGGTCTGCACCAACGATATTCAATCCCCTCAGTCCCCGAATCAATCTTTGAGCTTCGATGGGTAAAATACCTCCTATTTCAGGTGTACCTGTACCAGGAGCAAATGCCGGATCAATACCGTCAATATCAAAAGAAAGGTATGTCCTTTCATCACCAACAATTTTCCTTGCCTCCTGAATCACCTTTTCAACACCCAGGCTTAAAAATTCCTCAATATAGATAATCCGAATCCCGTGTTTTGGTCCAAATTCCCAGCACTCTTCAGAGTTCGCAGCGCCCCTTATGCCGATCTGTACGGTTCTTTTGGGGTCCAGCACCCCCTCTTCAACGGCTCTTCGGAATGGTGTACCATGACTGTACTTGGAATTCATTTCCTCATCACAACAGTCGGTATGGGCATCAACATGAATCATTCCGACCGGTTTGTCTTTTCCAAGGGCTCTCATAATCGGCAGTGTAATGGAGTGATCGCCTCCCGCACTTATCGGAATGACCGAAGATCTGTGAAGTTTTTCAATAAACCCTTCAATATCTCTATGACTTGATTCCACATCAAATATATGTTTAAACGGCACATCCCCGACATCACCCACGCGGCATAGGTCATAGGGATTTATCCGTGTGACATGGTGAATTTTACGCATCATGCTTGAGTAATCCCTGATTTGCCGCGGTCCCTGTCTCGCGCCGGAACGAGCTTCAACCGCGCCATCATACGGGATTCCGAGAAGCGCAATGTCAATGTCATTAAAATCAGTTATATACGGTGCTCTCATAAAAGTCGGTATTCCGCAATACCGCGGTTCATTCATTGAATCATATAAATCACTATTAAGCATTGCCATTTATCTTTTTCCCCCTGTTAAAAAGTCACCTATTATGGAGATAATCATTCCCTTTCAAAAAATGCAACCTTAAACAAAATGCAAAAGTCAGGGGTTACTTATCAACATGATTCTTCGATTGACATCATCCGAAAATGAATGGTAGGTTCAAAGAGTGAAATTTCTAAACACTTCATCACTCAACTCACATTCGCTATCATTTTATTTAGTTAGTGTTTGAACGAAAACTCACCCATCTGCCGCGTTGCTGATCAAAGCTGCCAAATTTTAGATCTGGCCTCATGTACTACAGTACACTCCGGTTTCAGACTTTCTTGGTTTCTGACCTTTAGGTTACGCCTTGCATATGGGCAAGTTTTCATCCAAACACGGGTTTTCGGTCAGCCATTAGTTAACGAATAGCCAACGGATAACCGTATTGAAGAAATTGAAATCATAGAAATGATTTTGCGGCATCTGGGACTTTGGGATATACGCAACCACGATCCTCCTCCACCTACCCCGGTTCACCCTGAATTGATTTATGATGATTCAGACACCCAAATTCCAGCCTTTGACTATTGGAGTTGAGGACTTACCTCCAGAATATATTTTAAAAATTGATTTGTGGAATTACCGTTGAACTATGCTCAAAATCAGCAATTATTTGATAATTTTCGATCTTTTTAAACAAAATTAAGATCATTTCCATCACCTCATTTTAAT
>PIVS01000042.1 GCA_003353855.1 Desulfobacteraceae bacterium | reverse complement strand
AGGTTGTACAAAAACAAGATCAGAGAACCGGGCAACTCACCCAAGGAGTGGTAAAGGATATCCTCACCAACTCAAAAAATCATCCCCATGGCATTAAGGTCAGACTTGATTCAGGAATAGTAGGCCGGGTAAAGGAAATCATTCTTCAAAAGGGGTAGGGGGTTCCCAATCAATGGAAAAATCCAGCAAAAACCGGCTCATGCCCCAGCATACCTATTTATTTGCCACAGATAGCCTTTTTGACAGGATTGCCAGGGCCGTCTGCCGTGCCGGCACCCTGCCCATAGATGCGGTCCGGGCCATGGGACTTGCCTCAAGGGGATATGCCATCACAACTCAAAAGATTCCCGGGACCATCACTCCCAAGAACCGCTTGCTCATGGGGCATCCCATTGATTTATCAAACCCTCATGCTTCCCTGGAAAACGGAGATGGCAACCGTCCACATGATAACTCCCACAAGGGAGTCCAGAATCCTCCAGGATAGTTCTTTTTTGAAGAGCGGTGCCAGAAGACTGCTGCCAAGGCTCAGGGTAAAGAACCAGATAAAGGATGCCGTGGCAGCCCCGGCACCAAAGAATAAATGGCCCGGGTCCTGGAACTGGCTGGCAATACTCCCCAGAAGCAAGATGGTATCAATATAAACATGGGGGTTGAGCAGGGTGACAGCCAGGGTGGTGAGAACAGCTGCCTTTAAAGAGGTTTCCCCCTTTTGAACCGCATCCAGCCGTTCGCCTTTAAAGGCAGATCGAAATGACCCTATCCCGTAACAGAATAAAAAAACTGCTCCGCCAATACCAGCCATCTGGGACAGCACCCTGCTGGAAGCAATAAAGGTCCCGAAACCTGCAACCCCTATTGTCACCAGAATGGCATCACACACAGCACAGATCAGGGGGATCAAAATATAATGGTTTTTTCTGACCCCCTGGCTTAATACAAATGCATTTTGTGCACCAATGGCTATGATCAGCCCTCCCCCTGTTCCCATGCCTTTTAAAAATGTCAGCAGCATTTTCTATCCTTTTGGTTCATAGTGTTTTAATTGGGGATGAGGATACCCGAAGGATTGAAAGAAGTAAAATTAATATATTTTATGAAACATTAAAAATATTAATTTAAGCCAACGCGTTTTTAAATTACCGGATAGGTATAAAATTTCGTATCCACGGCCATGACGGGAAATTGGAGGGGCAGGCTATCTTTTTCAAGGGAGACAAATCCATTTTTCTCAATGCTGCCTGGCAATTGCCAATAACCTCTCTATTAAACATATCGGTGATCGGGTGAGGCTATGAAGTATCGATAATCCTGATCATCGAATGGGGCGGGGGGATTCCCTGTCCTGCAATTTGGGGCCTTTATTCCGCGGATAAACAACAATCATTCCCCCGGGGTGATCCCGGAAAATAAATCATACAAATGCTGTATATTGGTTGAGGGTATCATATGGCTTCCTTTCTATTGGCGAAAAAGGCAGAACTCCATTAGGGAAATTATCTTAGCCGGCTCCTCCAGAAGGGGGATCAACTCATTTTCCAGTTTAATTTTTTCCTCATTATTTGACCATGCATTAAAATCATCATTGTCTGACCATGTGGATAACACCAACACTTCCCGGCGATCTTCAAAATTTACAAGTGTCTCTCCGCTTACATACCCTTTTTGCTGCATTGCACTTATTTTAAGCGCCTCAATCGCCTGTAAATTTTCTTGAACAAGGGGTTCCCTGAATTTTCTTTGGGTGATGATTCTGACATTCATTATCACCTCCTGTCGCGATTGTTTATCCTTTGAGAACCTCTTTTCTATAGTCCGCAGCGGTAATGTACTGCTTTATCTTTAAGGGTTTTTTCAGATGAGGCGTTAACTCATTTTCCAATTCTGCTCTCTCCGGGCAGCCAGACCATCTTTTCCAAGCGGTAAAACTTGCCCAGGTAGATAACACCACCACAAAATTATTCTCAAAATCAACCAATGTTTCTCCGGTTACATACCCTTCTTGATGTATTGCGCCTTTTCTGAGCTTATTAATGACCTGAAAATTTTCCGGTACGGGAGTTTTTTTGAATTTTCTTTGGATTATAATCTTGACACTCATCAGCCCTCCTCATTTCCATGGATAATTTGAATCAGATAATTTGAATCAGATAATTTGAATCAATGTCCAACTTCGGAATCATGAACGATTGCTTCAAACATTTCATCTATGGCATCTGCCCCTGACATGAAGGAGCTTATTTGAACCGGCCCCTCCAGGTGAGGAGCTAACTCGTTTTCCAGTTTAGCTCTCTCTTCACTATTTGACCATTTGTTAAAACCATCAATGTCTGACCATGTGGATAACACCACCACTTCCCTGCGATCCTTAAAATTTACAAGTGTCTCTCCGCTCACATATCCTTTTTGCCTAATTGCAGGTATTCTAAGCGCTTCTATGGCCGATAAATTTTCTTGAACCAGGGGTTCCCTGAATTTTCTTTTGATGATAATTTTAACACTCATTATTACCTCCTTTGGTTAAGCGTTGTTGATGCCTGTCCCTTCCATCTGTTTTGGTAATTATATGGTTAAAACTCCAAGGGTCTGGACTCAGCTCTTCTCTCCTCTACATACTCTATGGGCATTTCGGTTTCATACTCCAGATGTTTTATTGTCTGCTGGACCAGTTGAGGGGTTACATAATGATTTGCAGCATAGGTAAATGCTGCTCCTTTTGCTCCGGGGTTGTAAAAGACCATGTCTTTTTCAAGTATTCGTCCTTCCATATTCCACCTCCTTAAATTAAAAAGGGACAGGCAAAACGACTAACCTCTTTGTATTGGTTTGTCAGATTGAACGTTAAACAGGATAGATTTTATGAGTGCATTGAAGGCGGGTTGACGGATCCGAGCTATTCCAAAACAGCACCAATATTAGTAATATATCAATATAATACCATCATACAATGATCCACATAATTGTCAAGAAACTAAAAAAAAAGCCCCTTGGAATTCAAGTGCTTGTATGTTTTCCCATGGGTGGTTATATTATCGGGAACAATGCAAACTAAGGAGATAGAAATGACCACAGATTTGGTGCTTGAGATCTTTTCCGACTACGTCTGACCCTGGTGTTACTTCATTACCGGGAGTATTGAAAAATTAGAGAAAGATTATGGAATTGAGGTCAAATGGCGAGCCTTTCCCCTTCACCCGGACACCCCGGACCAGGGCCTGTCCCTAGAGGAATTGTTTGCCAAAAAAGGAATTTTTGAAGTGGACAAGATCGTTGCCCAGCTCAAAGCCACGGCTGCAAAATTTAACCTTCCCATGGGGGATCGAAAGATGACCTATAACAGCCGGCTTGCCCAGGAAGTCGGGCTCTGGGCTGAGACAAAGGGAAAGGGACATGAGTTCCACATTGCGGCCTTTAAAACCTATTTTGTTGATGGGGATAACCTTGCAAAAAAAGAGGTTCTCCTGGGGCTGGTCCGCTCAGCGGGACTTGACCCGGGGGAGGGGGAAAAGATTATTGATAAGAGAACATTCAAGGATGCCGTGGATGCAGACTGGGAATTGTCCCGGGCAAAGGGAATTACGGCCGTTCCCACATTTATCATGGGGCAGGACCGCTTGGTGGGAGCCCAGATCCATGAAATCCTGGAGAAGCTGATTGTCAAATATGGGGCTAAGATACATTCCCAAAATTAAGAAAAAGACAGATCTGAAATGGAAAAATTTTCAGTCCAAGGGCAGAAATTACCGGAAAAAAGAGTCATACTTTTTCCCGGTAATTTGTTTTTTTTCAATAAAATCACATGGATGGGGCCATGGTCCGCATGTTGCTTGATTCATTGGAAGGCAGGGGCTTTTGTCCCTATTAATCCGGTGTAACAGGAAAACGCCGATACTTATTATATGCGGCACCGATTCAGGAGGATGAGGTGACCGATAGAATTAAAAGGGGAGCCGATATTGAAGATTAATACATTCGATATAGACCTTTTCTCGTCAAGAAGCTATTTTGAAACCAGGGAGCAGCAAGTTCGCGGAGAGTTTAAATTTGGGGACCTGGTGAATCAGAATATGGACCGAAATATGGACCCAAGCATGGACCAAAGTATGGATGGGACACAAGTCACAGAAAAGAGGGTCCAAACCAATCCGGAACAGGAGGTAACCCAAACCGGTCAGTGGTACCGGCCGGTTCTGTTTGAGGGGCAGCCTGCCCTGACCTTGACCGAACAATTTAAGGCTGAAATGGATAAACTGAGACAGATGCTGGATGCCATCATGGATAGTTTCAGCAACATGAATATGATCCGGAATTCCTCGGGATGCTGTTTCAATCTCAGCAGGATCAGCCAGGTTAACACAAATAACTTTTCCGGAAAATTCGGTCAATTGCCAGCCCGGTTATCAGCCTATGAATATTCAGAAACAACCCGCTATACCTATTCAGAATCTGAACAGACAAGGTTTTCTGCTGATGGGATTGTAAATACCCTTGATGGTAATGAAATCAATTTTTCATTTGAAATGAATATGGAACGCTCTTTTTTCAGGGAGGAATCATTTTCCTGGACAGAGACGGGGTATGCCTTGATCGATCCCTTGATTGTAAATGCCGGGGTGACAACTCCCCAATTTTCCGGGGTTGGTTTTTCCTTTGATCTGGATATGGATGGAAGCCAGGAGAGTATCAGTGCACCTACATTTGGCACTGGTTTTTTGTCCCTGGACAAGAACAATGACGGAGTGATTAATGACGGGAGTGAATTGTTCGGACCCTCCACCGGGGACGGGTTCGGGGAATTGGCAGCCTATGACCTGGATCAGAATTCATGGATTGATGAGAATGATGCCGTGTTTGATGAGCTGACCCTCTACGGGCTGGATGAAGGCGGGGAGATGCAACTGACCCGGATCAAGGATGCCGGGATGGGTGCAATTTACCTTGCCGGGGTTGACACAAACTTTGATTTGAAAAATTCGGAAAATGAACTTCTGGCAAGGATAAAAAAATCATCCATTGCATTGAATGAAGACGGCAGTGTCAGCTCTGTGCAGGAGGCAGACTGGACAGCCTGATGTGTAACAGCGGATCTGCCCCGGAAAGGGGCAGATCCAATTTTTTTATCCAAGGTTGGGTAGATTTATGTTAATAATACCCCATGTTGGATTATAAATTATTACAGGCCCTGGCCAATGTCATCCATGAAGGCGGCTTTGACAAGGCCGCCCAAAGACTGAACCTCACCCAGTCTGCTGTCTCCCAGAGGATAAAACTTTTGGAGGACCAGGTGGGAAAGCTATTGGTGACCCGGACGGTTCCGCCTGTTCCCACGGCAGAAGGGAAAAATTTGCTCAAACATTATATCCAGGTGCAAAGCCTTGAGGCGGATCTTGAACTGAGCTTAAAACCCCTGGCAGGGGAGAATTTTCAGGTGTTTGCCCTGGGAATTAATGCAGACAGTCTTACCACCTGGTTTTTCCCGGCAATCAATTCTTTTCTGGGGGAAAACCGGGTGCTTCTGGATTTAAAGGTGGATGATCAGGAGCAAACCCACAAGCTGCTCAGAAACGGGGAGGTATCCGGCTGTATCAGCTCTGAAAATACACCGGTGCAGGGTTGCTCTGTCATCCCCATCGGCACCATGAATTATCGAATGGTTGCCACACCAAAATTTAGGGGTATCCATTTTCCCCAAGGGCTTGGGAAGGATTGCCTGAAAACTGCACCCGTCGTTATATACAATCGCAAGGACGATCTCCACGCCCGGTTTTTAAAAACCTATTTAAAAAAATCGGCCCATCAAAAATCGGTCGATCAAAAATTTATTCAAAAAATCCCGACCCATTATCTCCCTTCTCCGGAAAAATTTGTCGGGCTGATTCTGGATGGCCTGGCCTATGGCATGGTTCCTGATCTCCAGGGACTTGCCCATATTAAAACCGGTCAGCTTGTGGACCTGGCCCCTGATACCCATATCGGGGTGGAACTTTATTGGTATCGGTGGAATTTAAGTTCAAAGCTTTTGGATGAATTCTCAAAGGCAATTGTTAAAAATGCCGTGATCTGTTAAAAAAAAACATGACCATTCACTTGAACGATATTATTGACCTGGATTACCTTTTAAGCCTGGATGATCAAAGGGATTCGGCAAAGGAGAAAGAAGAGATCCTCACAAGGGACCGGGAGATTTTCACCCAGTTGGAGCAAGGGGGTCAGAATCCCGTGGACATGGATGACAACTCCCTGCTTTTTTCATGGCTTGAATACAGAAAACTGGTGTTTTTCCATGGGGCGGGTGAAAAGACAAGGGCGGTGCTGCCGGGAGAGGTATTTACTTGCCTGTACAGCTGGCTAATCTATTTGCTGGTGGCTACAGGCTTTTTATCCGGCATTTCAATGGCCTATTCTTTTTTGGCCTACCACGGTACCCGGCCTGTTAATGTGACCATCTTTTTTGCAGTTTTTATTTTTTTCCACCTTTTACTGTTTATTCTGACCCTTTTTATGCTGGCTCGAAGATTTTTCATGGAAAAGAGGGGAAATAAGGGCTGGCGAAATTCCATTGTTCATACCCTGTTGTCGGCTTTTTTCTTTAAGGGGCTGCCAGGGCTTTTAAAAAAGATAAACAGGAGAATGGGGGATAAAGGAATGGAGATGATCGAATATACCGCCTCCCTGATCCGTATGAAAAAAAGGGAATACAGCTCCATTTTTTTCTGGCCATTTTTTGTTCTCTCTTCTTTTTTTTCTGGTTCGTTTTCCCTTGGTGCCCTGGGGGGGACCCTTTTTCGGGTGGCTGTCAGTGATATGGCCTTTGGCTGGCAATCCACCCTTATGACGTCAACTGACGATATCCATGGGGGATTATCAATGATCTCCCTTCCCTGGTCCTGGTTTGTGCCCGCAGCCCACCCAAGTCCTGAGCAGATAGAGGGGTCCCGGATTATGTTAAAGGAAGGCATTGCTGCCCTTGCCACAAAAGATCTGGTTTCCTGGTGGCCGTTTCTCTGTCTGGGCATTTTGTTCTATGCGGTTCTGCCGCGGCTTATACTGATCATGGCAAGTTTTGCGGCCCAGAGAAAAGCGCTTGGGCAATTTGACTTTGAAAAACCCCGGTTTAAAAAACTTATGATCCGAATGCAGTCTCCGGTCATGGAAATCCGGTTTGACGAGGCGCTGGTGACCCGGACAGGCCGGCAAAATGCCGGGCCGGATACCCCTGGAGCGGATCCGCTTGAATCAGGTAGGCCAGGGCCTGAACCGGTTTCACCGGGTCTTAACCGGGTTGACGGCGCCATGATCCTGGCACCGAGATCTGTGTGTGGAGGGGATATGGAGGCTGTCACCGACTTTATCAACCAGCAATTGTTCTTTGATGTTCGTTTAACCCTTCCCATTTTTTTTGATTATCCAGAAGATAAACTTCTGCTTGTTCCCCTGGCCAAGGATTCTGATGATCAAGTTATTGTGCTCCAGGAGGTCTGGCAGCCACCCATCCGGGGATTGCTCTATTATTTTGTCCAGCTGAAAACCAAGGTTTTCAGAGACAGGCCTTTGTGGATACTTCTGATTCAGACCCCCGGGGAAGAGAATCAGGTGGTTGACGGGGAGGATGTAAATTTCAAGGTCTGGAAAAAAGCAATCCGTGAATTGGGCAACCCGGATATCATATTGGAAAGGGTGTATAAATGACAATTTCCCTTCACAATATTCCGGAATTTGCAGTCCTGGGCCATCCCAATGAAGGCAAGTCTTCCGTGGTCTCCACCCTCACCGAGGACGATCAGATCCGGGTCAGCCAGATACCCGGGGAAACAACTGTATCCCGGACCTATACCGTTGAAATTGACGGGAAAAAGATTATCCGGTTTGTGGATACCCCGGGGTTCCAGGCCCCCCGGCAGACCCTTGCCTGGTTCAGGGAGTATGCGGGTGATCCGGAAAAGATCCTGGATCAATTTATTGCAACCTTTCACCAGGACCCCTTTTTTGCTGATGAGTGTGAACTCATGGAACCTGTGGCCAGGGGGGCGGGCATTATTTATGTGGTGAACGGTTCCAGGCCGGTCCGGGACGATGATATTGCGGAAATGGAAATTTTGAGGCTCACGGGCCGGCCCCGCATGGCCATCATCAATTCTAAACAGATGGAAAAAGATTATACCAAGGAGTGGAAACAGGAGTTCCGTAAATATTTTAATTCCATCCGGGTGTTTAATTCAAATACAGCTGATTTCAGGGAGCGCATCCGTATGCTGGAAAGCCTGAAATCCATTGACCAGGAATGGGAAGAATCCATTTCAAAGGTTATTCGGGCTTTTCGGGGGGAATGGAAAAAACGCAATCGTCTGGCCTGCGCCTATATTACCCTTGGCCTGGAAAAGAGTCTTGGTTTTTTTGTGTCTGAAAAACTTTCCACCAGGGCTGATCCGGTTCAGGTCCGGGAAAAACTCAACCTTTCCTTTCAAAAAGGGATCCGGGGGGTGGAAAAAGAGATGTTCGCACAGATTAAGTCCCTGTTTAAGCACAACCTCTATGACTATCCCCTGCCTGACTATTCCATGCTCCAGCATGATTTGTTTTCAAAACAGACCTGGGAACTGCTGGGATTGAACAAAAAACAATTGGCAGCGGCCGGAGCTGTTGTGGGCGGCACCATGGGCGTTGTCGTGGACGCGGCCGCCGGGGGCCTGACATTCGGGGTGTTTACTGCCCTGGGCGGTTTGCTGGGGGCTGGTTCTGCCCTCATGGGAGGGAAAAAAATTGCCCAAAAAACCCAGCCCGGCATCAAGCTGGGGGGGGACCGGTTCCAGGTGGGGCCCAATGAAAATCCACAATTCCTCTATGTCCTCATGGACCGGGTTCTGATCTATTATGCCCATATTATCAACCGGGCCCACGGTCGTCGGGATATGGAAGATCCCCGGGGAAATAAAAAGAGTATCCGTTCAAAAATGGGAATATCTGCCGGGCTTTCCACGGGCCAGCGGAACGTCTGTGCCCGTTTTTTTAAGTCTGTCAGCGGCAGGAGTGTTATCAAGGGGAAAAAAGCAGTCCCGGAGTTTGCCCTTCTGGTGGAATCTCTGCTGGATAAGATCGCCAATGAAGAAATCTGACCCAGAGCTTTTTAACCAGATTGGTAATTTGGGTGCGGAAAAAACTTGTGTAAGAAAGTAAAATTTGCATATAGTCTTCATATGGTTAAGTTTAATGCAGTCAAATTATTTTCAGGTTCTGTATGACGCTTGTACCAAGCTGTTGCTTCAAAATTGTTTGTTAATAATGGTTCGCTCATAATCGTTCGCTAACAAAGGGAGTCTAATATAGATGCTGTCACACCTTTTTAAACCGATCCAAATAGGGAATATGACGGTCAAGAACCGGCTGATGATGTCTGCCATGAGTATTAACTTTGGGGTGGATGACAATTGTCATGTCACAGATCAGCTCATTGAATATTTTGTGGAACGGGCCCGTGGGGAGGTGGGCATGATGCTGGTGGGGGGGGGCAGCGTACACCCCGGTGGCCAGGAATTGCCGGATCTTCCCCAGATGTATGATGATTCCTGTATTCCTTCATTAAAAGTAATGGTGGACCGGGTAAAAAAATATGATACAAAATTCGGGGTCCAACTCATGCACGGGGGGCGCCAGTCCTATCTCCCCCAAAAGGTAGCTCCTTCGGCCATCCCGGCACCGGCTGTTGTCAAAGGCGAGGTCAGAGCCCTTGAGATTAAAGAAATAAAAGAATTGATTACCTGTTTTGGCGATTCTGCCCGGCGGTGCCGGGACGCGGGGTTTGATTTTATTGAAATCCACGGGGCCCACGGGTATTTGATCAACCAATTCATGGCCCCCAATTCCAATATCAGGACCGACGAATACGGCGGGTCCTTTGAGAACCGGACCCGGTTTTTATTTGAAATCATTGAGGCCATCCAAGAAAAAGCTGGAAAAGACTATCCCGTAGGCATCCGGATCAATGGGAACGACTATATTGAAAACGGCTGGGAGCTAAAAGATACGGTGCGCCTTGCCCCTTTGCTGGAAAAAGCTGGTGTGGTTTATCTTCATATTTCCGGCGGGGTATACGGCTCCACTGAGCTTACCATTCCCTCCATGTACACCCCCCAGGGCTGTTTTGTCCATCTGGCCGAGGCCGTGGAAAAGGTGGTGGAGATCCCGGTGATCACTGTGGGCAGGATCAAGGACCCCCAACATGCCAACCGGATATTAAAAGAGGAAAAAGCCGATATGGTCTCCATGGGGCGTTCCTTTCTGGCAGATCCCCAATATCCCCGGAAGGCCAGACAAGGCAATTTTTCCCAGATTCGTCCCTGTGTGGGATGTTGTCTTGGCTGCATCCATGCAGTCCTGGCAAAGGAGCCGGGCTCCTGTGTGGTCAATCCCGATGTGGGACGGGAATACAAAATCAAGGAAGAGGCAGGTGGGCAAACTCAATTAAAGGTGGTGGTGGTCGGGGCAGGTCCCGCCGGCATGGCAGCAGCCAGAATGTTTGCACTTAAAGGGCATGATGCCCTGATTTGTGAAAAGGACTCGGCTTCCGGCGGTCTTTTGGCTCTGGCAGCCACTGCCCCCGGCCGGGGGGAACTTGGGGATATTTTAAATTATTTCAACAGGGAATTGGACCGCCTTGGGGTTGAAATCCGGTATGATACTGCTTTGTCAGCCGACCTTCTGGGGGAGATCAAACCGGACAAGGTGATTCTGGCCACAGGCTCCCTGCCAGATATGCCGGTGATACGGGGTTTGTTTCAAACGGGAATGGGGTTAATCACCAATGTGGACCTGCTAAAGGGAAAGGAAAAACCCGGGGACAAGGTGATAGTCCTGGGTGGTGGTATGAGCGGTTTGATCACTGCGGATTTTCTGGCAGACCAGGGAAGACATGTGGTGGTTTTGAATCGGAAAAAGAGTTTTGCAGAAGAAATGTCCAGCAATGACCGGTACTATTTAAGGGAACGCCTGAAAAAAGGAAAGGTCCGGTTGTATAAAAATGTGGCAGTCCAGGCCTTTACCGATGACGGTGCCGTGCTTAAATCCAATGGGGAAACCATCACCCTGGCAGGGTTTGATACGGTGGTGATTTCTGAAAAACAGCTGCCCATCCGTGATGCAAAAAAACTGGAAAAGAACACAAGTGCCCAATTTCATCTCATTGGGGATGCCAAGTCCCCCCGGCATTTGATGTATTGTGTCAGTGAGGCGGAAGAGATTGCAGGATCAGTATAAAACCCAGAAACGAATAAACCCATGAATAAAGCAAGGGGCTAACCATCGGTTAATCCCCTTGATAGGAAGAAAGGAAGGCATGGAAGAAATATATGAGAACGCCAGAAAATTAATGAAAGGATATTGCCGGGTCTGCCCGGTCTGCAATGGGAACGCCTGTGTAGGAGAGGTTCCGGGCATGGGCGGTCTGGGCACGGCTTCATCTTTTAAAGAAAATCTAAAGGCCCTGGAGTCCGTTCGGTTCAACATGCGCTTGATCCATGATGTGACGGAACCGGATATGTCTGTTTCTATTTTGGGCCGCCGGATGGCCTTGCCCCTTATGGCAGCTCCCATTGGAGGCGTTTCTTTTAATATGGGGGGCCAGGTGTCTGAAGAAGATTATATTCAGGCCATTATCGCGGGCTGCAGGGAAAAAGGGATCCTTGGATGCACCGGGGACGGGGTTCCCGATTTTATCCATGAAACCGGATTAAAAGAGATCAAAGCGGCCAATGGCCATGGAATTCCATTTATCAAACCATGGGAAGACAAGGAATTGTTTGAAAAAATTCAAAAGGTCAGGGATGCGGGGGTGGACACCATGGGCATTGATATTGATGCAGCCGGGTTGATCACCCTGAAAAAAATGGGCCGTCCGGTTTTCCCAAGGGGGATTGAAAAACTGGGAGAAATCATTGAAAGGGCGTCCATGAAATTCATACTCAAAGGGGTGATGACGGTTCAGGATGCCAAAGCTGCCGTGGAAGCCGGGGCAGATGCCATTGTTGTCTCCAATCACGGCGGCCGGGTTTTGGATTATCTTCCAGGGGCAGCCAGTGTGCTTCCGGCTATCTGTGATGCTGTCAAGGGCCAAGTAACCATCCTGGCCGACGGCGGGGTGAGGTCCGGGGGGGATGTCCTGAAGCTGCTTGCCCTGGGGGCCGAAGCCGTCATGATTGGCAGGCCCTTTTCCGTGGCTGCCCTGGGCGGCCTTCAAACAGGGGTGGAATCCTATATTGATAAAATTAAAACAGAGCTGGAACAGGCCATGGTGCTCACCGGTGTTAAAAAGGCCTCCCAGGTGCCGGGCAACATAATTTTCACCTAGGTATAAAAGCAGCTGGTTGAACCAGTATCTGCAACAGGAGAAACCACAGGGGTGACGGCATTGGCAGGGCAGGTGGGCACACACAGGCCGCATCCAATGCAGGCTGGCAGATCAATGGCCGCCTGGAAATTTTTCGGCCCACCACCAAGGGGGGCGTCAAGCGGAAAACGCGTTCCCTTCAGGGTAATAGCAAGTAAACAGAAGGGTTGAAAACCAAAGGATGTAAATGTTGGAGAAACGATACCTGTCGAAATGGGATGCAGATACCTAATTGTACTCATGTGCATCTTCCCGCCTCGCAGAACGTCCTGTCCGGCTTCGAGGTGAATGGCGCTTGGCCCCGGTGGAGCCCGCTGCCATTCAAATTCGCTGCGAACATCCCTTCACTGCCTCAGCCCCGGTTGTTCTGAAAATTTATATTATTACTGCCCTACGAACTGTTTCAAGAAGAATAATAAAACAAGAGGTTCAAAAAAAATGAACCTCTATATGAGGTTAAGTGTACTATAAGTTAGAATGATACTTGAAATGCCAAAAATTGAAAAAAAAGCTACAAGTAGAGCCGATATAAACACGGCCACTGACGAGATACTATTCATAGCTTACCGCGAGGGAAATACAAGGGCGTTTGAGGTCCTATTCAGTCGCTATCAGGATAGGCTCTGCCAGCATATGGAGCGCCTGCTGAATAATCAGCAGGCAGGGGAGGACCTCTCGGGACAGTCAAGTCTCGACTATTCTATGGTCAATGCAGGTTACGTGAGCTTCTTGCTGATCTGGATCCCTGTAAAGACAAGAGAAAGGATGACAAATGGACAAGAAAGCGCCGGGCATCGACTCGACCTATTGCCGATTCTCCGATACCGGTTGGCAGAATTAGAGGAGGTTAATCATGTGAATCTCACATTCCCTCCATTTAATTGGCAAACGGCCCTTGCACTATCCCTAAGTTATATTAAGCCTTTTAGCGGTGCCTGGCCCTTGGCGATTGTTTATTGCAATCGGAATCCTCTAAGATAGAAAGGAATACACATGCAACCTAATCAATTAACGGCATATCTCATGGGCGCTGGAATCAATGAACATTGGTGCTACCGGTGGACTGGCCGCACTTTCAGAAAATGAGGGGCAAGGGTTAAGGGATTAAGTCGGAAAAATGTATTTACCTTTGGCACTTAACAAAAAAATAATATAGGAGGTTTCAAATGTCCAGCACAATGAATCCCAAAACATCTGATACTTTAGAAGCATTATTGGGGACACTTTTATTTTTGTTTGGACTACTTCCAATTTTCTTAGTTTGGATACCATATGAAATAATCACGTCACCAAAGATAATTTATGTCTTTGGCTTAGGAGAAATTAGGTATCTTGGAGTGATTCCTGTTTTTATTGGTGTTATCGTTTATGTTTGGTGTTCCACCAACTTCGTTATTGAGGGGAAAGGTACTCCAATACCCTTTACACTTACTAAAAAACTTATTGTAAAAGGATTGTACATGTTTGTTAGAAATCCTTTGTATATAGCTCATTTTATGGTGTTGACGGGTGAAGCTGTACTCTTTCAATCCATAGGAATATTCATTTATTGCTTGGCAATGTTTGCAGCCTTCAATTTTCATGTTATCATGGAAGAAACTTTATTAGCCAATCAATTTGGTGAGACCTATGAAGAATATAAAAAAAATGTACCTCGATGGATCCCACGATTAACTCCTTATCGGGTGTAAATCATCACCGTTGAGTGAAGAGCACCTTTTAAGTATAAACAGCAAGCCACGTAGATTCAAATTCCATCAGCTTAAGCTGATAGCGTACCTCCAGGAATCATTGATAAGGACTAAAATTTATTCAACCCCGCTTAAACAGGAAATTGAATGCATCACCAGGAGGGGCCATGATTAAAAAAATCCAGGCCGGATGGAGTTTAATTTTATTCAATATTTAAAAGCCGCCCTTTCAAAAATGCGCACCGGAGAAACAACGGTCTTTATTACCGCATATCTATCGATCCTGTTCAAAATGCCCGGACAGGCTTCACCCCGGTACCTCACATGGATCAAGGTGCTGGTGAATGGTTCTGTGATGATCCCCGTGGACCCGGATCTTTTTTTCCTAGAGAAGAAAAGGAAGCCACCCCATAATCAAGTAGACTGCCATGAAAGAAAAAACCGCCAGTATTACAGCAGAAGAGATGGCCGGCTACAGGGCCTTGGAAATGTTGTTGCCTGAAGAAGAACGCATTTGTGAAGATCCTTTTGCAAAGCATTTTCTTAACGAAAATATCCTTTGCCCGGCAAGTTAATGGCACCTGGCTCCACAGAAGCTGTGGTGGCACGGGCCAGGTTTATAGATGAAGATATTAAAACCTGCAAACAAAATGGTCTGGAACAGCTTGTTATCCTTGGTGCAGGGTACGATTGCCGCCCCTATCGCCTGGAAGAATTGAAAAAAGGTACTCAAAACCACCAACCAAGAGCATAGGACCATTATTGATTTTTTTGAAGAAAGGAACGGAGCTGAATTGGAGCAATTTCTGAGATGTCACCACTGGAACCCCGAACTCGCCTTTTATGACACGTTTTGATCTCCCATCGTTAAAACCGGGAATATAGCGGCCTGCTGCCTTTGTCCTGAATTATTTTCGATACATTTATTTTACAGGAAAGTTGATTTATACCCCCTGTTTTGACCTGCTGTCCGGGCAGATGCACGGTCAATGGGTGCATACGGGTTTATCAATATTTTATTGACAGGGAAAATCAAATATACAATATATTGTATACAAAAACTGTTTTTACAAAATATGGAAGTATAAAAAATGCCAATCTTCAGAACTTGTTATCATTTCAATTCGGCCATCGTAAGAAAACCATCATCATCCGTTGTCAACGGCCTGAGGGCTGAAGACCGGGGCAACCCGGATTATGAGGGGGTGAAATCGGAACATGAGGCCTATGTAAAAGTCCTTGAAACAGCCGGTATGGCTGTTACGGTGCTGCCTGCTCTGGACGCTTACCCAGATTCTATTTTTGTTGAAGATCCAGCCCTGGTATTCAGTGAAGGGGCTATTTTATTGAGACCCGGCAGTGCCTCACGCCAGGGGGAAACAAAAGAGATTTTCCCGGCGTTGCAGGATAATTTTGACAGGGTGCTCGAGTTGCCCCAATCCGGGTATGCCGATGGCGGGGATATACTGGTAACCCCTGGCTCGGTGATGATCGGACTTTCAGCCAGGACCGACCTGGCCGGGGCAAACGGGCTCATGGACCAGCTCAAAAAACTTGGGCATAAAGGTGAGATTGTGAATACGCCAAAAGGGGTGCTGCATTTTAAAACAGCCTGTTCCCTCCTGGATGGGGAAACCATTCTGGTGACCCGTCATATGTCCGAGTCAGGTCTTTTTGAAGGGTTCCGCAATATGATCCTGCCCCAGGGAGAAGAGCCTGCGGCAAACGCATTGCGGATAAATGAGACTGTTCTGGTCAGTGCCAGGTATAAACGCACATTAGACATGCTGGACCAGGCCGGTTATCCGGTTGTACCTGTTAAAACAGCAGAGATTGAAAAAATAGATGCAGGGCTCTCCTGCATGTCTCTGCGGTGGTTTTCAAAACTCATGAAGAAATAAAGCTGATTAAAATGAAATTTTCAAGCACGATTACAGCTGCTGCACTTTTTGTCATCACCCTTTTTACGGTAAGCGCTGGTCATGCAGAACCGGTCCGTCTCGGCATGACGCCTGAGCCCTGGATGCCCTTCACACAGGTCAACCAGGCCGGTGTCTGTGAAGAATTTTTTTCCGATGTGGATGATTTGAAATTCAAAGACTCCAATATCCAAACACACTGGTAACTGAATGCGCTTGTTGCGACTCGATGGGAGAAGTTCTGGTGGGATGATACACTCGACACCAGCGTGGGTTTTGGTTTGATTTCCAATGGAGGCGGCTCCAATGCGTTGGCTCTTGGTTTGAAATGGCGATTTTAAGGTTGATACATTTTTTATTGTATCCTATAATTGTATTGTTCTTAAGCAGATCCTTCCAGGATATTGATATAGAGAAGAGCAAATAACGACCATTAGAACAGCCTGTACAATTGAAAATGATTTTCTTTTTGATTCTTCAACTTAAGATAAGCTTACCAAATCTGCAGAACTGCCCAGGTTGTCCAGACCGCTACAAAATAGAAACGCGTGGCCCTTAGTCAGTTCGATTGCAAGGCGGGTGAAGGTATCTGCCCCGGAAAGAGCGGTAGACCCGGATTCTTTTGGAAAAATCCCCGGCCATCTTCATCATCGGCATTGGGCAGTCAAGAACCTTTATGTACTCGAATGATCGCCAACTGGAGTGAACGGTAAAACGGATTGCAAGGGGGAGATATGAACTTTCCACATCTTTTTTCGCCCGGGAAAATAGGGGCTTGTACCGTAACAAACAGAATCATCATGCCCCTTTATCCCACGAAATATGCAACAAAGAGTAAGGTAAATCCAAAAATGCTGGCCTTTTACAAGGCAAGGGCAAAGGGTCGGGTCGGGCTGATTGTTCTTGACGGCCCCTGCCTGGATTATCCCAAAGCTTATAAAGGGGGACATCAGCTCCGGTTTGACAGTCAGGAGTATGAACAGGGAATCAGAGATCTTCTGAATGTGATCCATGTGGAAGGTACCAAAGCCTTTATGCAGCTTAACTATCTAAAAGAAAAAAACTGCAGCATGGAAACCCCCGGGGCCAGGAAAAAAAAGGACACATGGGTGGTGCCCCTTGTGGATGCAATGACCCAAAAGGAGGCGCAAGAGATAATTAACCTCATGGCCCGGGGGGCAAAAAAGGCTAAAAGCCTGGGATATGACGGTGTGGAAATTCAGGCAAGCTATGGCGGGCTGATTGCACAGCTGCTCTCCCCCTTATCAAATAAACGGTCGGACAGCCTGGGAGGCAGTCTGGAAAACCGTGCCTCTTTTCTTGTGCAATTGATTAGAAGGGTAAAAAAAGAAGCGGGCAGGGTATTTCCTGTTATGGTTAAACTGGTTGTTGATGAATTTGTTCCTGCCGGATTAACCATTGACGAAGGAATAAGGATAGCAGGTCTTGTGGAAAAGGCCGGTGGGGATGCTATTGTGGCAAATGCCGGTAATCAATCGACAATACATATAACCATTCCCTGCCATGAAACATCCCCGGGACCTCTGGTAAACCTGTCACGACAGGTAAAGTCAAGGGTTGGGATTCCGGTTGTTGCCATTGGAAAAATAGGTGAGCCCCAATTGGCTGAAGAGATCCTCTCCAATGGAAAAGCGGATTTTATTGGGATGGCAAGGGCCTTGGTTGCAGATCCAGACCTGCCCGTAAAGGCATCCGCGGGAAAGACCGATGATATCCGTAGATGTGTTTATTGCCTGGAAGATTGCGCCGACAAGGGGGTGGCCGGCATCGGAAGGTGCTGTGCGGTGAACCCCTTTGCAGGCCTTGAGCATGTCATGGAAGTGAAACCGGCCAGGGTTAAAAAGAAGATCCTTGTGGCCGGCGGCGGGCCTGCCGGTATTCAGGCGGCACTTACGGCAGATCTCATGGGGCACGATGTGACGCTGTGGGAGAATGAAGACCGGCTTGGGGGGCTGGCAAGACTGATGCATATTGCCCCCCATAAAAAAGAGATGGGACAGGTCCTTGAGTATTTGAATCATTTCCTTAGGAAAAGCCGGGTCAATGTCAGGCTTGGGCAGAGGGCCGACATTAAAAGCATGTCAGCCTTTAAACCCGATGTGGTCATCATTGCCATTGGAGCACAGCCCATCCTGCCGGATCTTCCCGGGATGGATTCAAGCAATACCATACCAGCCCGTTCCCTTTATAAGGGGATAGAGGTTTCAGGCAGTAAAATTCTTATAGTGGGCGGCGGGGATATCGGGTGTGAGACGGCGGAATGGCTTGCAGGGAATGGCAGACAGATTACCATTGTTGAATTGTTCCCACAGATTCTCAGGAATATGAAAATTATACCCAGGAAGCGTTTGATGGCAAGGCTTTCCCAAAAGGGGATAAACATTTTGACTGAAACACGGATATTATCCATGGACAATGAACAGGTCCGGCTTGTGGGGAAAGGGAACAAAGAATTCATGGTTGAGGCGGATGCTGTTGTCCTGGCCCT
>PIVS01000434.1 GCA_003353855.1 Desulfobacteraceae bacterium | reverse complement strand
ATAGTTGTCAATAACTTTGAGAAAGACTTCATCTATATTTTCAATTATTTCTATAACTGGTTTTCTTCCAGCCCCTTTTTTTCGGATTCTGTCTTGTAAAACCATTTCCGGGTTTTTTATACATTCTTTTTTTTCCCTGTCAACCTGAAAAATAATTTGAACCCAAATAACCCGAAGTTCAATTGAAACAATTTAACCCAGCCGCAAAAATATACAATACGGTTTTACATTATTTTACTAATTACAACAGGATAGAAACACTTGAACCATGAGGAGAACTAATGCAGATTTCTGAGAACCTGTCCACTGCAACACCAACCACAGAACCATTTTTCAGGTGCCGGGCTTGCCCTGGGTATGCGGGCGACCTTATGGGCAAGTTTTCATCCAAGCACGGGTTTTCGGTCAGCCACTAATTAGGATAAATATCTGAAGACAAAAACTCATTGCCATATCCTCATTGATCCAATAATATAGTTTTTTTTTATTAGACCTATGATACTGGAGCCATCACCATTTTTTAAAAAATTATCATTAACAAACTATTTAAAACCTGTCAGTCCGCCAAAGCGGGATCAGCCATTTCCCGGGCTTTACTGTTCAAAAGCAGACCTGTGTAAGCGTTCTGATTAATTAAGGAAATCGTTTCATGTCTCAATCCATTCGTTCAAAGCTTATCATCTTTTCCCTATCATTGATCCTGATCACAGTGGTGCCGGTTGTCATTACTGTGAGTATTTTGATCAATACCTCGATCCATGACACCCACCTGGCCAACGTGGCCCAGAAGGTCAACATCATCGAACAGCTGTTAGGCGTATTTTACGATGACCTGGATCAGAATATCAATTATTTCGCCAGCCATGAAAAAGTCAGGCGCTCGGACAACAGCATAACCTCATATGCTTCAGGGTACACCGGTGAGAAACCGATGACCCCGTCCCGGAACGGGGGCCTTGAACAGGAAATATTCGAATATTTTGACAACTATGCAAAGAGTCATCCCGGTACCCTCTATGTTTATATGGGTACTGAAGAAGGCGGCTATATCCAGTGGCCCGAGACGAAAACATTTAAAAATTTTGATCCGAGAAAACGCCTCTGGTATACGGTTGCCATGGCCAAAAATGGAACTGTGATCAGAACCGATCCCTATACCGACGCCAGTACAGGATCCATCATGGTCTCCAATGCCAGAACCTTTAAAGACAAGACCGGTAAAATATACGGGGTTATGGCCATTGATGTGTCTTCAGACAAACTGGCCGGAATCATGAAAGGAATCAAGATCGGTAAAACAGGATATGCCATGATGCTGCATAAAACAGGCCTGATCCTGGCAGATCCCAAGAAAGAAGAAAACAACCTGAAGTATGTAAAAGATATTGGTATTGAAAAGATGGACACGGTGCTCAAAGAAGAAAACGCCAGTTTTGAAACCCGGATCGACGGTACGACATACCAGGTGGACTCTTTTCAGTCTGCCAAGACCGACTGGGTGGTGGTTGCACTGATTGAAAAAGCCGAGCTGTCAGAGGTTTCAAATTCCATCAGGACCACCATATTAATGATCACTCTTCTGGTTATCGCGGTCATCGGTGCCATCACCTATGTGGTGTCCGGCAAAGTTATCAAGCCCATCAACCTAATGGTTGAGGGGCTCAAGGATATTGCAGAAGGTGAGGGGGACCTGACCATGCGGCTGGCATCGGACAGCCGGGATGAGATCGGGGAGATGGCCAGATGGTTCAACACCTTTGTTGAAAAGCTCCAGGGCATTCTCCAGAGTATTGCTGGCGACTCTGATGAACTCAACACGTCCTCCTCCTCTTTGCTGACCATTGCCAGCGAAGTCTCACAGGGGGCGGATAAGATGTCGGTGAGATCTAACTCCGTAGCTGCGGCTGCCGAGGAGATGAGCAGCAACATGGGGTCTGTGGCTGCGGCTGTGGAAGAGTCTTCCACCAATATCAGTATGGTGTCAGCAGCGGCCGAAGAAATGACCTCCACCATTGATGAGATTTCAAAAAATACTGAAATGACCCGCGTAACCAGCAATGATGCTGTCCTGCGAACAAAAACCGCCTCAGAAAAAATGGATGGGTTAAGCCGGTCTGCCCAGCAGATCGGAAATGTGGTTGAGACCATCAATGATATCTCAGAGCAGACCAACCTTCTGGCATTGAACGCAACCATTGAGGCAGCCCGGGCCGGGGAGGCCGGTAAAGGGTTTGCAGTTGTGGCCGGGGAGATCAAGGAGCTTGCCAGACAAACCGCAGAAGCCACCCTTGAGATCAAGGAACAGATCCAGGGAATACAGACATCAACCCGTGAAACCGTTGTCGAAATCGAAGAGGTGACCTCAGGCATCAGCAGTGTAAACGAGATGATCGACACCGTGGCTGCTGCGGTTGAAGAACAGTCCCTGACCACCAGGGAAATCGCTGCCAATGTCAGCCAGGCGGCCCAAGGGATTCAGGAGGTTACGGAAAACGTCACCCAGAGTTCCGAGGTGGCCGATGAAATCGCCCGAGATATCAGCGAGGTGAACGAGACGGCGACCGCCATGTCTAAAAGTTCCACCCGCATCAATACGAGCGCCGGCGGCTTGAGTAAGGTCGCCGGTAAACTCAAGGAAACCGTGAACCTGTTCAAGGTATAGGCATCGTTTAATCGTCCAGTCACCGGGTGCCGGTCTACACAGAATCGGCACCCGGCTCTTCTGCCAATCCAGTTCCCCCCCTAATTTAAAAATCAAGATTGAAAGAATAGGGGCACTTGATTAGAAAGCGCCTTATTTCACATAACGAGTAACCATAGCGGAATAGGCACGGCTTTTTTTAATGTCGCGAATGGCATTCCATATCTGTTCCGACAATTTGGGATTTGAGGCGACAAAATTATGGGAAAGCATCAGGTAGTAGGGTTTCTCCCAGACAGGCGGATCGACCTTAACAATATCGGCATAGGCATTGGGCTCCCTGTCGAGGTAAGCATCAAAAACAGTTTCCAGGCAGATGAAGCCCGCAAGTCTTCTATGAATCAGCAAATTGGGGGTATTCCGGTTTACGGTTTCCTCCCGAACAGCCCTGTAAAGCTTTAGAACAACCTCTACAATGGCCCACCCTTCAGGCACCCCGATGGTGGCAGGACCGTCATGGGTAAAAATCTTACCGTCCCATCGAATAGGTCCGTTTTTAAGCTGATATAAATAATAGGCATTATTCCGGGTTTTTCGGCTGGCATCCACCTGGTTGTTTTTCATGGGGTAAACACCGATTTTCATTCGATCCTTTTTGAAACTTGCCGGGAAAATACCATCCACCCCATTGTGCTCTATAAGATACAGACAACGCGTCCAGGACAATCTTTTAAATTCGATCTCAAGATTTAACTTTTGAGCCACCATCCGGTAGAGTTCAATCTCAATCCCGGGCTTTTCCGAATCAAAGGCAGGTCCGCCCCCTGTGATGTAATGCCCACCAGGCGTATCATCCGTTATCCACACCAAATTTTGCGCCCGGGCAACAACAGCCCAGACGATTATACCCGCTATAAAAAATATTTTTTTCAACATTTGCGTATCAGTTTCCAGTTGTTTTTTTGGCAGCGGCTTAGCAGTATAGTGACTGACATCATCTTTGTTCGTTTAAGGGGATACCAAATTTTTTTAAAGAATACCATTAAAACAGCACGAGCTAAAAGAAAAATCATATAAAAATATATAGAAATTTTCCTTAAATATTGATAGTCTTTTTGTCGATAAAATTATTATTCGGAATGGGATACATATTAACCACCTACCCCCCGGACCGTAAAGAAACAAACATCCAACTCCCAAATGAGATATAAGAGATATAAAACATGACACTTTTCATGATTGGCACCCAGAGATCCGGCTCCAACCTTCTTAGACTCATGCTGAATCAGCAGCCGGCCATTGCCGCCCCCCATCCCCCCCATATACTGGAACGATTTATGCCCCTGTTATCAGGATACGGCGATCTTCAAACTTCCCCCCGGAAATTTTTGTTATCCCAACAGGTCCTGATGAATTTACAGAATCCATTATTGGAATTGCCACCATGACCCTTAGTTTTTTATCTTCTGTAATATTAGGGTTGTCATTAACCAATTCACGTGCAGCAGCCCATAAAAAGAGTTGGGTGTGTAATTCCCCAAATAGAACTTCACCGCCATGGTAGGGGCCAATATTACGAATGTAGGCGAACTTCAAAGGAAGGATCTCTTCAATAAAAACCTGTCGAATTGA
>PIVS01000986.1 GCA_003353855.1 Desulfobacteraceae bacterium | reverse complement strand
AAAACAAGCGTATTGACACAATGCCTTGTTATTTGATATTATACCCGGATTATAGTTTCGGGAAAGAGAGCATATGAATAAACAAAAATGGCCGGCACGAGCAGTTTTGCCCATTGCAGTACCGGGGCTGAAGTTCGTTTTTTTAACCATCCTCACAACGGGGATGCTTTTTTATTTTGGGTGGACTGCAACCGGGTTCATATCCCTGGGATTGACCCTGTTTGTCAGCTGGTTTTTCAGGGATCCTGACCGGGAGATACCAAAAGGGGAAAACCAATTTGCATCCCCCGCCGACGGCCGGGTGATTATTGTTGAAAAATTTGCAACCTGTGAATATCTGTCAGAACCCTGCAAAAAGGTGAGTATATTCATGAATGTGTTTAATGTTCATGTAAACAGAATTCCCTTTGACGGTGTTATTGAAAAAGTTCAATACAACCCCGGTAAATTTATCAATGCCTCTTTTGATAAGGCATCCATTCATAATGAGCGGAATGCCTTGGTTGTAACTACTTGTGCAGATAAAAAATTTGCTGTTGTACAGATTGCAGGACTTATTGCCAGACGAATTGTTAATTGCGTTCAAACCGGTGAACAGGTTAAAAAAGGGGAGAGATACGGCATGATTCAATTTGGGTCAAGGCTTGATCTTTATCTGCCCATGGACTTTGAAATTAGTGTAAAAATAGGAGATAAAACAAAGGCCGGCACCACTGTGATAGGTATTATGAATTGATAGGAGGAAAGGACTGCCATGACAAACAGGAACTTTAAGAAAAGTATCTATATCCTTCCCAACTTGTTTACATCCATGAATCTTTTCTGCGGATATTATTCCATTTTGTCCTCGGTTCAATTAAGATTTACGGATGCCGCCATTGCCATTTTGATCGGCGCTGTTTTTGATCTTCTTGACGGTAAGATTGCCCGTGCCACCAATACAACATCCAAGTTCGGGGTTGAATATGATTCATTGGCGGATCTTATAACCTTTGGACTGGCACCGGCATTGTTAATGGTATTATGGGTCCTTGAACCCATGGGGAGA
>PIVS01000433.1 GCA_003353855.1 Desulfobacteraceae bacterium | reverse complement strand
GCCTACTACCTGCCCTGCACCCTGGGGAACATGGACCGGCTCATGGGAAAAGGATGCGGATATGAAATCGACCTGGTAATCATGAAGGTGCGCAAAAATGAACAAACAGGAGAATACAGCCTAGGGCTTTCCGTGGATGCCATCCATGCTGCCCTGGAGACCGCAACCCTTGTTATTGCTGAGCTGGATCAGTCCATGCCCTTTACCCAGGGTCAAAGCGTTATTTCCGGTGAGGATATTGATTATATCATTGAAGAGGGTGTCAAACCGGTATACACCTTTGATCCCCCTGATTTTGAAAATCTCCCCAATGAAGAACGCAGAATCGGGGAACTGATCACCGAACACTTTCTTGAGGACAACATGACCATCCAGGTAGGCCTGGGCAAAATCCCCGATGCTGTGGTGGGAACCATCGCCACCTCGGGACACAAAGACCTGGGGGTCCAGACCGAACTTTACGGGGACGGCCTGATGTATCTCCAAAAAAAAGGGATCATCACCAACAAGGCAAAAAAAATCAATACGGGCTACAGCACCACCAGCCTGATCATGGGATCACAAGCCCTGTATGACTATGTGGATATGCGGTCCCAGGTCCAGATGCGTCCTTGCATGTATACCAATTCCGCCATAAAGATCCAGGCCTGCGGCCCCTTTCTTTCAGTCAACACAGCCATAGGCGTCGACTTAAGCGGCAATATCTGGGCAGATTTCATCGACCCTTCACGCTATTACGGAGGTGTGGGCGGACAACCGGACTTTGTCAGGGCCCTGAGCCATAAAAAACACGGCGCACCCATCATTGCAATGAAAAGCCTTACCAATAAAGGGGGATCAAAAATTGTTCCTGCCTGCCCCGCGGGAATCACCCTGACTGCCTCTGCCTACGACGGGGTGGTCATTGTGACCGAATACGGCATTGCCGATCTCAGGGACCTGCCCACGGGACTCAAGGGCCTTGCCATTGCAAGCATCTCCCATCCGCATCACAGGGAACAGCTTTTAAAAACCATCTATGATGACCCGAGGATGACCAAGCCCAAAGGGTTTTTCCTGGACAATATCCCTCCGGGAGTAACCCTTTATAAGGGAACGGTTCCCATTTAACCTAGAGCAAAAAGAGGATAAGAATGAATTAAAGGCAGACCAGTCTGTGGCCCGGGTACTAAAAAAATATGATATGCGTTAAAATTAAAAATACCCCACGCCTGGCCAAAGCATGCAGATCAAAGAACCGGATTTACAAACCCGAAAATACCATCTCCTGTTTTTCCTGTACATTACTAAAAATATATTTAATAATTGCCCCACTTTAGGCCTAATTTAAAATAGCATAGGACTCACCAGGAGAGTATTCATGAATTTAAGGGAGACATGTCCAGACAAACTTCTCACCCCTGAAGCAAGTGTAAAAAAAATCCACAACGGCCACAGAGTGTTTATCGGAACCGGATGCGGAGAGCCCCAGCGCCTGATCAAAGCCATGGTCGAAGATTTGACCATCCAGGACATTATTATTTATCAGATGCTTTCTTCAACCTTGTCCAACTATGTGGATGATGAGAATTTTCTATCCCGGTTTTCCATTAAGCTCTTTTTCATATCCGTTCTCATGCGGCAATCAGCCTTTGAAGGAAAAATTGATTATATCCCGGTATATCTGTCCCAGATTCCCCAAATATTTGAAAATCATGAAATTGGCCTGGACGTAGCCCTTATCCAGGTCTGCCCCCCGGACAAACATGGATATTGCTCCCTGGGCATTTCCGTAGACATCACCCTTTCCGGGATGAAAAATGCCGATCTTGTCATTGCCCAGGTTAATCCACAAATGCCAAGAACCTGGGGAGACTCAGTGGTCCACATTGATGAAATCGATTTTCTGGTGGAGTATGAAGAACCCCTTTTAGAATCCCTGCCTGAAACAAAAAACCAACAGGTGGTGGAACGAATCGGTCACTATGTCAATATGCTGGTGGATGACGGGTCCACCCTCCAGATCGGTTTTGGCCATCTGCCCGATGCAGTGCTGCCCTATCTTGCCGACAAGAAAGACCTTGGCATCCATACCCAGGTCATCACCGACGGGCTATTGCCCCTGTTTAAGAATAAAGTTATTACCAATCGAAGAAAAAACTATTTGCCCGACCGGGTGGTGGCAACCCTGTGCATGGGTTCCCGCGCCCTGTATAAATATGTGGACAACAACCCCATGTTTTATTTTAAATCCTCTGATTTTGTTAATGACCCCAATGTGATTGCTAAAAATGATAATTTTATCTCCATCAGTTCTGCCCTGGAAGTTGATCTAACCGGTCAGATCTGTTCCGACTCAAAGGGATACCTCTTTTACAGCGGCATTGGAGATCAGGTGGATTTTATCCGGGGTTCCTCCATGTCAAAGGGGGGATTCTCCATTGTGATCATCCCCTCAACAGCCCAGAACGGTGCCATATCCCGCATTGTCCCCCACCTAAGTGAGGGGGCCGGCGTGGCCACCACCAGGGGGGACATTGACATCATCGTCACAGAATACGGCATTGCTGAAATGGGACGGAAAAGCATTTTCCAGCGGGTCATGGAGCTGGCCCAGATCGCCCACCCCAAATTTCGCAAAGAGCTGATCCGCCAGGCAAAAAAGCGGCATTATATATTCCCGGACCAGCTCCCCCCCACCAGCCAGGATCTCCTCTTTTTGGATTCTTATAATTATTCCATGAAACTGAGAAACGGCAAGGGGGTTGAATTCAGACCATTGCTGCCCTCGGATGAATTCGAATCCCGCCATTTTTTCTATTCCCTCCAGGAGGATTCCATTTATTATAGGTTCTTTAACAAGCGGAAGGTCTTCTCCAGAAAAATGCTCCAGCAGCAATGGGCAGAGGTCGACTATAGACGGAACATGACCCTTATCGGCCTGATGCAGCTTGGCAAACGCAAACAGATCGTGGCCATCGGGTCCTACGCAGATGTGAGCCATGATGCGGCGGAGGTTGCCTTTCTGGTCAAGGAAAAGCTCCATGGCAACGGCATCGGCAGTTTTCTTCTGGAATCCCTGGAAAGAATTGCAAAGGAGAACAATTACAAAAAATTTCTTGCAATAGTTCTGGCGGAAAACCGGAAAATGCTCAATGTCTTCCAAAAAAGATATCCCAACTCAAAATTTATCCGAACCGGCGGTGAGGTGAACGTGGAAATGCCCTTTCCTGATCTGCCCCAAAAAAGCAGACCAGGAAAGACAAAATCAGGAACAGCAGACCAGACAAACTAGAAGATTATCAATAAAGCCCTATTTTTTGTTTTTTGAACTCAGCTCGGGGAAATCCCAGTAGCAATATTCTTTTATCCCGTCTGCGGCATCAACTTCACTTTGATTCACCGTCATTTCACGCAGTTCTATCCGTCGAATTTTCCCGCTGATGGTCTTGGGCACTTCGGTGACAAATTCAATGATTCTGGGAATCTTGAACTTGGCCAGGATGTTCATGGTATGCTTGAACAACTCCAGTGCCAGTTCGCGATTTCCCTCATAGCTAGGATTTAAGATCACATAGGCTTTAACCAGCTGATACCGGTTGGGATCAGGGGCGCCCACAACCGCGACCTCGGCAACACACGGGTGTTCCACCAGGGCACTTTCCACCTCAAAGGGCCCGATGCGGTAATCCGATGATTTGATCACATCATCTGCCCGTCCCACAAACCACCAATAGCCGTCACTGTCAAAGGAAGCCCGGTCACCGGTATAATAAAAATTATCCACAAACACGCTACTCATTTTTTCCGGATTACCGATGTATTCGGCAAAGAGACCAATGGGGCGCCATCTATCAAGCTTGAGTACTATATGTCCCACCTGATCGGCCTGGGTAATCTCATTACCTTCATCATCGGCCAGGGCCACATCATACATAAAAGAGGGCATGCCAAAGGAGCCGGACCGCATTTTACCAGCCATCCAGGGAGGGTTCCCAATCATGGCCGTGGATTCTGTCTGACCATAAAAATCCCTGATTTCCGTACCCGTATATTTTTTCCAACGGGTAATCACTTCGGGATTAAGGGGCTCCCCTGCACTGATGGACTGGCGCAGGCTCGACAGATCAAAGGAATCAAGATTCATGTTCACAAACATACGCCAGGCCGTTGGAGGTCCGCAAAAGGTGGTGACATGGTTCCGTGAAAGGGCATCCAAATATTGCTCTCCATCCAATACGGAAAACTGGAACCCTGTGGCAGTGGCTCCCACGTTAAAGGGAACAAAAAAACTGGA
>PIVS01000985.1 GCA_003353855.1 Desulfobacteraceae bacterium | reverse complement strand
GTGTGGTTGTGCAATGTGCCGTCACAACAGGCTTCCATCAGGGGGACCAGATCGTTTTCAAGGCGCATTAAAATGGGCTGGGTCTCGGGATCTCCCAGGCGGGTATTGAACTCCAGCACCTTGATCTGATCCTTTTCCACCATGAGGCCTGCATAGAGAACCCCTTTAAAAGGGGTTCCTTCCTTGGCCATCCCCTGGATGGTGGGGATCATGACCTCTTTCATGGCTTTTTCCCGGAGCAGGTGATCCAGGACCGGGGCAGGGGAATAGGCTCCCATACCGCCGGTGTTGGGGCCTTCATCATTGTCAAACACCCGTTTGTGGTCCTGGGATTCGGGCAGAAGCAATACGGTTTTTCCATCGGTGAGGGCAATAAAAGAAGCTTCCTCGCCGGCCAGACATTCTTCCACCACCACAATGGCACCGGCATCTCCGAACATATATTCAGTGAGCATGTCGTCAATGGCCTGGTTTGCTTCTTCCAGGGTGCCACAGATGATAACCCCCTTGCCCGCAGCCAGTCCGTCGGCCTTGACCACACAGGGGGTGCCAAGGGATTTGGCATAGATTTTGGCTTTTGACCCATCGGTAAAGGCTTTGCCCGTGGCGCAGGGAATGTTGTACTTGCGCATGTGATTCTTTGAAAAAATCTTGGATCCTTCCAATTGGGCTGCGGCCTTGCTGGGACCAAAGGCCACAAGACCATGATTTTCAAATATATCTACAATCCCTTTTACCAGGGGGGCTTCAGGCCCTACCACCGTGAGGTCGATTTCATTTTCTTTGGCAAAGGCAGCCAATGCATCAATATCCTCGGCATCAATGGGAACGTTTTCCGCCAGGTCGTGGGTGCCGGCATTGCCCGGGGCACAATAAATTTTTTCAACCATGGGGCTTTGGGATATTTTCCATACCAGTGTGTGTTCTCTACCGCCACTGCCTATGACGAGGATTTTCATCTTGCTCTCCTTAAATTTGTTCGTTTATTTTCTTCAATGGCCAATTGGATTAATTTGTCCAGCAACGCTGGAAATGAATACCCGCCCACA
>PIVS01000432.1 GCA_003353855.1 Desulfobacteraceae bacterium | reverse complement strand
CGCAGAGGGTGCCGGATACCCACCCGGAATAGGCAGACATCTGAAGTGCAAAGACAAACCTCTTGGACAAAGGACCTTTTGTAAAAGAGAGAACGGAAAAGACCTCGTCGGTAACCCCGAATGCCATAGGGATATACCAGGCCTTTGCCTTTTCTTTGATCCGGGTGGTCAAGTAGGTACTCATAAGAAAATGGCGGAAATTGACCAGCAGGGTAGTCAGGATAATACCCATGGGACTCATGCCTGTAACCAGAAGATTCAGTGCAATAAACTGGCTGGCCCCGGCAAAAACCACAGCGGAAAATAAAAAGGCTTCCAACAGAGTGACCCCTGTTGTTTTGGACAAAATCCCAAATGCCACGGCAGCGGGGAAATAGCCGATAAAAAGGGGGATACCCGCTTTTACAGCATCCCGTATCTCTTGTGTTACCATTCCAATAGCTCCATAAATGGGTAGAAAGTTATTAGTGACTATTGTAGTAACGACTAAATAGTTGTCAAGTAAAAATCCAACAGGAGAAATCTGCCCAGCTCAGAATGGATCAGGACTGGTCAGAACTGGTCAAAAAATTTGACGGACCAGTCCGAGTCCTTAATATCTGCTTTTAAAAATCGGATAAAGGTCTTTTCCGTGAGGCTTGGTACCTTATCCTGGAGCTGAACCAGGGATATTTTGTTGATAACATCCTTTTTTGCCGTGGGCACGGGGATGATCTCCCCTTTTTCAATGGCGTTTCCCACGATATGGGCCGCGATAACCCCCATGCCCAAATGATTTAGGATCCCGTTGATGACGGCCTGGTGACTGTCCACGGTCATGACCCGGTTCAACCCGATGGAAAACCGGTTGAAATGGTACTTAAACCAGTTACGCAGGGTCAAAGATGATTTTTGATAGGAGATAAACTCTTTGGCGGCAAGGTTTTCAAAGGAATGGTCCCCAAGATTCAGGGTAAAGACCACTTCCGGATAGATTTGTCGGAAAGAGGCAAATATCCCCGGAAAACACCTGGACTGCGGGGATCTCCACATATGGATACTATAAACTTAAAACTGTTGGTATATACTTTGCTGTTGAATGTTTTGGTTTAAGTGCGATTTCTTATTTACCCTTTAACCCTATTAAGGTGAAGATATTAAATTGTAGCGGTCAGGATTAACCGTTTTTAACGCCCTTGGTCAGTATTATCCGTTTCGAGGCCAGAATTGATTGTCCTGTAAAAAGTCGGCATCAGCAAAGTCGATATCTATAATTTCAATTGGTTACGCATAAAAAAACATGCAAAATTAAGAATTTTTCCGATTAACATTCATTTTTTCGTATGGTGTATTTCATTATACTATTTTTTTACCGATATGTTGCATTTGAAAGGAGAAAATTATGAAAAAAAGTGTATTACTTACAATTTTTATTTTTTTTGTTTTATTTGTAGGCAAATCTTTTGCGGTTGAGGTTAGGATTTGGGGGCCGAATAAGTATTCGAGAACGTCTGGAGCCCCTAACATCTATATCGATTCGTTTTCAACAATGCCCGGTCAGGGCAAACTCGTTGTTAAAAATGGAACAATGGACAATAAAAGCAGAATACAAGACTCTTTGAGTAGTGCAATAATATCAGTAAATGGAGAGCAAATATTGGGGCCACGTGATTTTAACAGCCAGGTTTATCTTCTTGAGAGCCCTTTAAATCTTGCAGAGAACAATAATTTTTCTATTGAATTAGCAAGTAGTCCAGGGAGTTATTTAACCATTGAAATTATAATAGAGATTGAACTGCCGCCTGATCCGGGAGAAGAAGGCAAGCTGACACTCCTTGGAATAGATAGCGACAATGATGGTGTCCGGGATGATATACAGCGGTATATTTATTTTACCTATCCTAATGAGGAAAAAGTGCGTTTGGCACTCACACAAAAGACAAAACTGTATCAGGAAATCCTTCCACAGGCAAATGACCAGAACGCAGCTCTTGACATTGCAAATAAATTGACTCTGAATGGCGAGTGCCTTTTATATCTGAAAGGCAGAGCGTGCTTTGATATCGAATCAGCGTTGATGGCTGAGATACTGAATACAAAAGAACGCAGTCTTGCGTATTTTATATTTAATAATAGCTTAGCAGGTAAAACAATTTCGGGTTCAGATTCTAAAAAATGGAAAAATAGCTGTTCCTTTAATGTTATTGGAGGTGAAATATGAAAAGTCAATGGGCAATGGTACTAATCACCATTATCATCCTCTTCATATCAAGTCTTGGTTATTGTGATGACAAATCGGTTTATATCTTTTATGGAAATGGTGTTGGTAATACATTTGAGGAAGCAAAAAAAAGTAAAGGGCTCTTAGGATTACTTTTTTTGGAGACGAATTTTAAATTTAGAGTATCCTATAATCCCACTTTCGGTAAAATAATTGATCTCATGGAAACTTATGAACAAAACACTCAGACTAACATGACTCAATTCTGGCGATATCTTTCAATGTTAGACCCGATGCCGGATTTTTGAAAGGAAAAGCTAAAAGAAATAGCAAATGAGGTTGATGCCACCGTTGCAGAATCTAATCCAGCCGTTCAAGAGCACATAAAAAAATATAACGAACTATTATGCGAAGGCCATAAAGTCCTTGTGGTTGCCCACTCCCAGGGAAATTTATTTGCCAACATTGCCCATACTGGAATAAATCAGGATGTAATTGATGGTTTTGGGATCGTGTCCGTTGCCAATCCTGATTCTTATGTTGCAGGATATGGACCCTACACAACAATTATTGAGGATGTAGTTATCTTCGCTGTTCCCGGGGCATTACCAGCACAATTTCGCAATTTTGAAAATACAAGTGGTAACAATCCAGATGACTGGACAGGTCACGAATTTGTAAAATCTTATATGGCAAGTAGTCATCCGGCAGAAACCAAAATACTCGACGATATAGTAACAACGATTGACAGGCTTCAATGGCCTGAGGGTTCATGTGAAGTTGTATATGCTTTGGTCTCCATTTCAAACAATATGGGCGAACCCTTTTGCTTTGTCTGGGATGTTGGAAAAAATCAATATGCAGAAATCCTGGATAATGATGACAATCCGGCAAATTTTCCCATCAGGAAAGATAAAATTTCAAACTGGATAAATACCTCTCAAAATATTGGCAGAGACGTTTATTCTTATTTGAGTGGTGTTGGAGATACGACTATACTGAATCCCAAATGTTCTATAGATGGGATGGAAGGTGAATGTACTGATGCTATAACTTCGAGAGCAAAATACCCGGATGTGGATGGCCTGACGATTCTTGTGAATGATGGGGTTGTCAACAAAACAATTGCTGAAAATGGTGCCCGTTTTGAAAGGACGACTGATGTTACCATGAAAGCTTATTATAATTCTGTGTTCTTCAATTTTATGAATAATACTCCAGGTACAACCACATGCCGTATTGAAGTGGTTTTTCATACCTTAGAAATCGAATACAATTACGGAGACATGTATCATTATAAGACGGGAGGACTTGTAGATAATTTTGAAATGATAACCCCATTGGGCTCTCTTGCGACTTGGCAAATTGAAAGGGGTTGGAATGAAGTGAACTATAATTGGCCGGAAATTGATAATTTTTCTGGAGAGGTTTATACGGAACAACTTGTAGGTATGCAAGCAAAAAGAGGAGGTAAATACAGCGATAAAGCATTAGTGCAACTTTTTACAATAGAATCACAAAAACGGAATACATACAGGCCTTGTGGTCACTTTAGGGACATTAATTTATGGATAGGGGTAGGATTACCAGACGGTCAGTCCTGGGGTGAGCCGTGTCCAATAGAATCAGATACTATAACACCTTTAAAAGAGTTTAAAGTTATCGCATCAGCTGATATTGTGGAAGATGGCGTAAATCAGGACCCTCGACTATTGAGCAGGAATACGCAATTTGAAGCGGGAATACAGCAATTGTATGATCATTTTAAAGGTTATCTTTCAGAACCAATTCCGGATTATAATTTTTCATTGGAATTGTTACAAGCAAACCATTAGGCCGATCATCCCCATTTGATCCTGGATTTTATCCTGCTCTGATACCCTGATGTCCTGCGCCTTAGCGCTGTCCTGAATTTTCCGTTCTTTCTCGGCTTCGGTATCACGAAGCTCCACCTTAAGGCCGGCTCTTGTCAGATCTTCTCTTAGCTGTACGGCATCCTCGTAGGATACTCCCTTTTTGACTGCTTCAGGCAACCGTGAGGGATTATCTGAAGGAAGTTGGAGTGCAAAGCTATGAGTTGATG
>PIVS01000984.1 GCA_003353855.1 Desulfobacteraceae bacterium | reverse complement strand
ATCGAACTCTCACTGATTGATGCCTATAACGCAGCAGCATCAGGGGTATACGGACTGAATGAAAGCTATTTGTACACAATTGAATCCATACAGGATTATTTCAACCATTTGACGGACAATGGCATGCTCGCCGTTACAAGATGGGTGGTGACCCCTGCCAGGGACAACCTGAAGCTGTTCAACACCGTGGCCACCGCCTTAAAAGAGATGGGGATAGAAAATATTCAAAACCATTTGATCGGTGTGAGGTCACTCCAGACCCTCACCCTTGTGGTAGTGAAAAAAGAGGTCTCTGCCGATCTGGTTGACCGTGCCCTCTCCTTTGCCGGGGACAGGCTCTTTGACCTTGTCTGTTACCCGGGAATGAGGGAAGAAGAAGCCAACCTGCATATCCGCCTTGAAACCCCTGTCTATTATCTTGGCATGAAAAATCTTCTGGGCGGGGATGCCCCATCTTTTATTGACGGATATGATTTTGACATCCGGGCTGCCACGGATAACCAGCCTTATTTTTATAATTTTTTCAGGCCCAAGGTCATTGAGCTGATTCGCACCTTTGGCCCGTCCCAGGTCCCGTTGACGGAATGGGGCTACCTTTTGCTGCTGGTCATTCTGCTCCCTGTCCTGGCAATCAGTTTTCTGTTTATCCCGGCCCCCCTGCTGCTTTTAAAAAAACGCCCCCAGAAAAAGGATATGGCTGTTTTCTTGTATTTCTCATTGATCGGCGCTGGATTTTTTTTCATTGAAATGCCCCTGATTCAAAAGATGATCCTGTTTCTGGGTCAGCCAGTGTATGCCATATCTGTGATCATTGCCTCACTTCTCCTGTTCAGCGGCATGGGCAGCTATTTTTCCGACAGGATATTTTATCGGCGGACCAGAATACTGACCGCAACTGTCCTAATAGCCTTTATCATCTGTATTTATACCCTGGCCATGGATAGCCTGTTCCGGGAATTGATCCGCCTTGGATTCGGACAACGCATAGGCCTTACGATTCTTCTGACTGCGCCCCTTGGATTTTTCATGGGAATTCCCTTTCCTGCAGGC
>PIVS01000431.1 GCA_003353855.1 Desulfobacteraceae bacterium | reverse complement strand
TTAACAAGGATGACATCCCCCATTGTAAAGACCTGGGACGGGTTTTTCACACTTGTCTCGTAATAGGCTATTTGCTGGTCTGGTTTTCTTGCCCAGGCCATGGTTTTTAAACGGATGAGCCCGTAAAAGTCTCCGACCCTGACATGGGTCACTTTGTTTTCATCATCCACAGAAAGGACTACACCCTGGTAGATAGTCTTCTTTTCAAGAAGATTGCTGTTGATCTGTTCTGCTACCCCCCGGGAAAAGCCTTCCACTTGAAGGGCGGAAATGCTTTTGACAGGTCCTCTGTATCCGGTTCGCTGATCAAGTTCCCTCAACCCTTTCCCAACTGCATTTCTGCCAATTTTCTGCAATTCAATATTGACGGCTGTGTGGATTTTGAGACCCTGGTTGTACAGGGCATCCTTTCCATATTTTTTTTCCACATACCGGCGGACATGTTCTGTGTAGCAGGGTACCCGTTCTATGAACCAGTTTTTCCGGGGTTTGATATCCAGTTTCATATCAATGGCTTCCGTCACAGATAGATTGGTGATCATTTCCTCTTCTTTCATTCGGTTCAGGGTGTATATCTGTCTTTGTTTGGCCCGGTCTGGAAATCTAAAGGGGGAATATCGGCTCGGAGCCTGGGGGAGACCTGCCAGCATAGCGCATTCTGCAAGGTTAAGGTCCTTTGTGTGTTTGCCAAAATAATTTTCAGAGGCGGCCTCTACCCCGTAGGCACCATGACCCAGATAAATCTGATTCAGATACAGATAGAGAATTTCGTCCTTGGTGAATTTTTTTTCAATCTGATAGGCCAGCATGGCCTCTTTGATTTTTCGTTGATAGGTCCTTTCCGGGGTCAGCAAAAATGATTTGGTCACCTGCTGGGTGATGGTGCTGCCTCCCTGGACAATGGTGCCGGCCTTGAAATTTTTAAAAAATGCCCTGAGGATGGACTTGATATCAATTCCCGGGTGTGTGCGGAATCTTGAGTCCTCTGCGGCAACAAAGGCGTTGGTAAGATTTTTCGGCATCTCAGAGAGGGGGATGACGATCCGTCTCTCCTTATAAAATTCTCCGATCTTCCGTCCGTCATCTGAGAAAACACTGGTAACCGTTGCTGGTCGGTAATCCTTTAAGCTATTGATCTTGGGCAGGTCCTGCTTCAGGTAAACAAAGAGTCCCGTGATTCCGGCACATCCAAGAATTATCAGTATGGTGAATCCGATAAGGCTCCATTTGAAAAAAGTGAGAATAAGGCTTTTCTCTTTCTTTTTTTCTCTCTTTTTCAACACTTCTGATTTACTTTTTTTAGTTGCCATAACACCCTGGAATTTTATTTGAGTTGATTATTTTCAATTGCTTATTAGCAGATAACTTCCCTAATGGCAATAAGAATGGCAGCTTACAGCAGGGCAAACCCTGGTATGTGTTGATCTAAAAAACTGTTTTCCAAAAAAAAGCCCAAAAATGCCGGCACAGATCCTGGGTACCTTAAAAAAAAAGCCCCCTCCCACACCTGAAAACAGGGTAGAGAGAGAGCTCCATGGGTCACCGCCATTTTTATTAGAGAAGTCCTGCTTTTCCCTTTTTTTTCTGCTGTTTCTCCTTTTTCTTTTCCTTCATGGTTTTTTCCGGCTTCTTTTTGGTCGCTTTTTTGGAATCTTGTCCCTTTGCCATGTGTGTCTCCTTAATTTTATGGTGGTCCTTTCATGATACTCACTGATATGATTTATATCATGATTTTATAGATTTGTCAGGCAGGGTAAACTCGAATTGTTTCAATCTCTTCATACCAAGGAAGCAGCTTTATAGGTGGTCCTCCTGTTTTGCCTGATATAAAAATTGACTTTTTCAAGGAAAACGGTTAAATAAGAAGGTTTTAATACTATATATAAAGGAATAATAAAGCGTCATGGTCACACTCGATTTTGAACTTGATTTTGAAAAGGGCAAGGGGCTGATTCCTGCCATTGCCCAGGACTGCAACACCGGTGAAGTTTTGATGCTCGCCTATATGAATCAGGCATCATTCAATGAAACTCTATCTTCCGGCAATGCGACTTATTACAGCCGTTCGCGACAAAGCCTGTGGAAAAAAGGTGAAACATCGGGACATGTTCAGCAGGTAAAAGAAATCCGGGTGGACTGTGACCATGATACGATTCTTTTAAAGGTGGAACAGGTTGGCGGTGCCTCTTGTCACAAAGGCTATAAAAGTTGTTTTTTTAAGATGGTTGAGAACAATGAATTAAAAATTGTGGAAAAAAGGGTTTTTAACCCGGAAAAGGTGTATAAATAATGGAAAAAAAACTTAAATTAGGCATCCCAAAAGGGAGTCTTCAGAATGCGACCATTGACCTGTTCAGACGTTCGGGGTGGAAGATTAATGTGGAAGGCAGGAGTTATTTTCCGGATATTAACGATGATTCCATTGAATGTGCCCTCTGTCGCGCCCAGGAGATGTCCATCAATGTGGAGAGCGGCATCATCGATGCGGGTCTGACCGGCCTGGACTGGGTGGCGGAACATGAATCAGATGTTCATGTGGTCTCAGACCTTATCTATTCAAAGGTGAGTGCCCGGCCGGCCCGGTGGATTATTGCCGTGGCAAATGATTCTCCCATCAAAAGTCTGGAAGATCTTGCGGGAAAGACCATTTCTACGGAATTGCTTCAGTTTACCAAACGGTTTTTTGCCGCGCGAAACATAGATGTAAATGTGAAGTTTTCCTGGGGCGCTACAGAAGCCAAGATCGTATCCGGTCTTGCCGATGCCATCGTTGAAATCACTGAAACCGAAAGCACTATCCGGGCCCATAACCTGCGGGTGATCCACGTGGTCATGGAAACCAATACCCAGCTCATTGCCAATAGGAAGGCCTGGGAAGATCCCATAAAGCGGGAGAAAATTGAGCAGATTGCCTTGCTTCTCCAGGCAGCCCTGGTGGCAGATAAGCTGGTGGGGATTAAAATGAATGTGCCGGAAAGTAAAATCGCCAAGATTGTTTCCCTGCTGCCCAGTCTGAATGCTCCCACCATCGCCTCCTTGTATCAGTCTGATTGGTTTTCTGTGGAAACCATCATTGATACGGGCGTTGTCAGGGATTTAATTCCCAAACTGCTCAAGGAAGGGGCCGAAGGTATCATTGAATATCCCCTGAACAAGGTGCTGTAAAATGACGGTTGCCAGGCGATGTGAAAAAATTACCCCCTTTATTGTGATGGATATTTTAGAAAGGATTCACAAAATGGAGGCCCAGGGTATTGATGTGGTGCACATGGAAATCGGGGAACCTGATTTTAATGTGCCGGCCTGCGTCAACCAGGCGAGTATTGAGGCCTTTTCCCGGAATGAAACCTGCTATACCCACAGCCTTGGGGATATCCGCCTTCGGGAGGCAATTAGTAAATATCATAAAGATACCTATGATACCAGAGTGGATCCGGGGCAGATTCTTGTAACTTCAGGCACATCTCCTGCCATGCTGCTGCTCTTTTCAGCATTGGTGGATCCCGGGGACGAAATTATTATTTCGGACCCCCACTATGCCTGTTATGCTAATTTTGTTAATTATGTGGGGGGAGTTCCTGTTCCTGTTCTTGTCGTTGAGGATGAAGGATTTGTTTATACCCCCGAGGCAATCGCGGCTGCGATTACACCAAAGACCAAGGCCATATTGATAAATTCCCCATCCAACCCAACGGGAAATGTGATTCCAAAGGAGAGGATGGAAGAGATTGTAGCCCTTGCAGACTCCCGCGGACTGTATATTATTTCAGATGAGATTTACCATGGGCTGGTATACGAGGGTCAGGATCATTCCATATTTGAATTTACAGACATGGCCTTTGTACTCAACGGATTTTCCAAGCTCTTCGCCATGACCGGTCTGCGTTTGGGGTATTTAATTGCCCCTCAAAAATTTGTAAGGCCCTTGCAGGTACTCCAGCAAAATTTTTTCATCTGTGCCAATTCAGTAGCCCAGCTTGCAGGGGCTGCTGCCCTGACAGGGGCAAAGAAAGAAACCGATGAAATGAGGGAGATTTATAATACCCGGAGAAAATATGTGATCGGCCGCTTAAAAGCCATGGGCCTTGGGATAAAAGTTGAACCCACCGGCGCGTTTTATGTCTTTGCCAATGCCAAGCATATTTCAAAGGATTCCTATTCTCTTGCCTTTGATATTCTGGACAAAGCCCATATCGGGGTGACCCCGGGCATTGATTTTGGCGCCAACGGGGAAGGGTATTTGCGATTTTCCTATGCAAATTCAATGGAGAATCTGACCATCGGCATGGACCGGATGGAAACCTATTTAAA
>PIVS01000983.1 GCA_003353855.1 Desulfobacteraceae bacterium | reverse complement strand
TTGTCATCATGGTCTTCATAGGAAAGCGGGGCCAGGCTGTCACTCATACCAAAGCTTCTCACCATGCGGTTGGCCAGTTTGGTGGCCTGCTTAATATCATTGGAAGCCCCGGTGCTGATCCGCTTGAAAATAATTTCTTCGGCTACCCGCCCGCCAAAGGCAATGGCCAGTTCATTCTCCAGCTGATCCTTGTATTTGAAATCACCTTCCTCGGGCAAAAACCAGGTGACACCGGCGGCCCTTCCCCTGGGGATGATGGTGATCTTGTTGACAGCATCGGTATTGGGCAAAAACCGTGCCACCAGGGCATGGCCCCCTTCGTGGTAAGCGGTTGTCTTTTTTTCATCTTCCTTGATAACTTTGGACTTTCTTTCAAGGCCCATGTAGACTTTGTCCTTTGAATCTTCAAAATCCCGCATGGTTAGTTTTTCATGGTTCCGCTTGGCTGCCAGGAGGGCAGCTTCGTTGACCAGGTTTTCAAGGTCTGCGCCGGAAAAGCCCGGGGTTCCTTTTGCCAGAATAGTCGGACTCACGTCCTTGGCCAGGGGGGTTTTTTTCATGTGAACCCTTAGGATGCCTTCCCTGCCTCTGATGTCCGGCATGTCCACAACCACCTGGCGGTCAAACCGTCCAGGTCTGAGAAGGGCAGGATCCAGGACATCTGCCCGGTTGGTGGCTGCCATGAGGATTACCCCTTCATTGGATTCAAACCCGTCCATTTCCACCAGAAGCTGGTTCAGTGTCTGTTCCCGTTCATCATGGCCGCCGCCCATACCGGCTCCCCTCTGGCGGCCCACTGCATCAATCTCATCAATGAAGATGATACAGGGAGCATTTTTCTTGCCCTGGGCAAACAAATCCCTGACCCTGGAGGCGCCGACACCCACAAACATTTCAACAAAGTCAGAGCCTGAAATGGTGAAAAAGGGGACTCCTGCTTCGCCGGCAACTGCCCGGGAAAGAAGAGTTTTACCTGTGCCGGGTTTTCCCACCAGCAGAACACCCTTGGGAATCCGGCCGCCCAGACGGGTAAATTTGTCCGGGGTTTTTAAAAACTCC
>PIVS01000982.1 GCA_003353855.1 Desulfobacteraceae bacterium | reverse complement strand
AACAGCATGATGACAGAATTATCTGGCAATGCCATAAATGTACATAGCCTTGAAACAAATGATGTTCATAATGATAGCACCTCTGTTACCTTTACCGGGGAATACGAGGGACAAGAACAAGGCTCGATTACATTAGCAAGAGGGTTTAATAAAGATCATCGTCCTGATTGCAAACAGATTGTTTTCGGCCTAAACATCACATCCGACGGAAACGTCCCTTTGAGTTTTGATCTCTTTGATGGAAATCAAACTGACGATAAAACCCATGTGCCCAATTGGGAAGGTCTACGAGAACTCCTGAGCAAAGAAGACTTTTTCTATATTGCTGATTGTAAACTTTGCAGTACAGACAACCTGGACCATATTGATGCCAACGGTGGAAAATTTATCACAATTGTCCCCAAAAACAGAAAGGATGTAAAGTTTTTCCACCAATACATTCAGACCCATAATATTGACTGGCAGAATGCTATGGTCGTTCCTGATTCCCGTAAAAAAGGAAACTTTGTAACATATAAAACCTTTGAATCGACAACGGCCCAAGAAGAATACAGGATGATTTGGGTTCACAGCAGTTCAAAAGAAAAACAGGACAAAAGCCGCAGAGAACATGCCGTTCAAAAAGCTCAAAATAAGTTGACCGATCTATCCAAAAAGCTCAACAAACATAAGTTGAAAACCAGAGATCAGATTGAAGCTGCAACAAAAAAAGCCTGCAAGGGCAAAGCTGAACTTTTCGACATCAATTTAATTGAAGAAAAACAGATTGTCATAAAGCAGTCCACACCAGGAATGCCCGGGCCGAATACTGTTTATTGTGAGAAGGAAATTATATCTTTTAAACTTAAATACACCTTGAACAAGGATGCCGTTTCAAAAGCTGCTCGGACAGATGGAATCTTCCCTCTCATCACCAATAGTTTAATTGATGCGGCTGATGTTTTAAAAAAGTATAAAAATCAGCCATACCTTGAGAAAAGAATGTATACAGCCAAATCTATTCTTAAAGTAGCCCCTGTATTTTTGGAGTCTCCCAAACGTATTGAAGCCATGTTGTTT
>PIVS01000430.1 GCA_003353855.1 Desulfobacteraceae bacterium | reverse complement strand
TCCAGATTTATCCCCCACACCCTGGACCCCACGGTTCTGGCTGTGGTGGCAAATGAAGAAGACATCTTTATTGCCGGAGTGGCTGACCAGCGGATTGAAAACGGCAACCGCTTCACGGGTTCCACCTATCCAACCATTGCTTCCCCGGAACACGTAAAACTGCTTAAGGAATATACCAGAACAGTTGGCACCTGGCTTGCCAAGCAGGGATACAAGGGAATTTTTGGCTGTGACTACATAATTACCCATGACAATGAGATACGCTTCCTGGAAATAAATGCCAGGAAACAGGGCACCACCCTGGAGTTCTGCTGCACCCTGGAACAGGAAATTCCCTTAACTGCTCCCAATCTGCCGGAACTTGAATTCTTTGCAGTGGTGGAAGAGGTTTTCCCTGCCAATGCCCGTGAAATTGCCGCCGATGCCAAAAAGCTACACTGGGGAACCTTTAATTACAAAATCCATGAGCAGGTCACAACCCAGGGCTATATTCCCCAGGGAATCGGAGAAAGAGAATCCTTTAAAAAGGTGGCTGATAAAAAACTGAAAAAAGATTTTCTGATCCTTGAACACATCGGCACCTCATTTATCATTGCCCAGGGTTCTTTCCTCGGCAGAATAGTGGCATTGGGAGACGACCACGAAAGTGTAGCCCAGGGCATCACCCAGGGATGCAAGACCATTGAACTGACCTTTACCAAACATATTACCACGGAGAAAGAATATGCCGGACATTAGCGATAGGGATGAAGACATTGACATCTTTACCAGAGAATTTTTTGATACCCTTTTTCAGGGAAACGAAACCTGCGAAGACACAAACCTGAAAACCCAGATCAATGATCTCAAAGAAGCCGCCCTTACCCAGAAACTCACCCGCCCCATCATTGCTCTTTTCTCCAGATTAAAAAGTCTGCTGGAAACTAAAACCCTTTCTCCTAAAGCTTTTGGCCTTTCACGATCAGACCTGACTGCCCTGGCCCTCAAACATGAAAATATTGATGAGCACGACGTTTCGGTCGGCGGGCGGGTCTGCAAGGCCCTTCCCATCGTGGAAGAGGCAATTGCCCGGGTGGATGATTATCTTTTGGCCAAAACAGAACAGGCCCCCAGCGGATTTGAGCTGTGGGACTCTATCCGGGAAACCCAGGAAAAAATAAAATCCTATCTGAATATGACCGAAGATGACTGGAACTCCTATTCCGGTCAAATTAAACATTGTATTGATTCGGTTGAAGACCTGTCAAAGGTCATTGATTTGCCGGAAAAAGTGATCCGGGAAGTCACCCATGTAACCCGGGATTATCGCATGCGATTGACCCCTTACTACGCCAGTCTTATCCAGGCCAGCGCAGCCAATGACCCCATATTACTGCAATCTGTACCCACGGGTGAAATGGTGGACAACGTGGGCATTGAGATTCCCCCTGTGGCTGCTGACCACTCCCCTGCCCGGCTCATTGATCAGTTTTATCCCAGGGTGGTCACCATAAAGGCCACCAATATGTGTGCCATGTACTGCACCCATTGCTTAAGACTTGCCCACATCGGAAAAAAAGACAGGATCTATACGGAACTGGCCTATGAAGAGGCCCTTGACTATATCAGAAGCAATGATCGAATCCGGGACATTTTGATCACAGGCGGGGATTCCTTTGTATTACCCAATAAAATTCTTAAAAAGATTCTCACATCCCTGGACGAGATCGACCATGTTAAAATGAAACGCCTGGGAACGCGGATTCCGGTCACAGCACCCCAGCGGGTGGACAATGAACTCCTGGATATACTGGCCCAAAGCAATGACAAAAAACCTGTCCGGGTGGTCACCCAGATTAATACAGCCCAGGAAATGACCCCCATGTCCGGGGATGCCTTTAAACGCATTTCCAAGAATGTCTTTGCCGTCCTGAACCAGGCGGTTCTCCTGAAGGGCATCAATGACACCCAGATCAAAATGTGGAAACTATGTGAAACCATCCAGGAAAACTATGTGCGTCCCTATTATCTGTTTAACTGCTCCTATAGAAATCCCCAGTTCACCCACTTCAGGGTTCCGGTTGAAAAAGGACGGGATATTATTGAAAGCATGTACGGGAATATATCCGGAGATGCCATCCCCCGGTATATTGCAACAGCCGGCGGGAAAATACCCCTCCACCGGGGCAATGTTCAAGGGAATGCAAATGGAGATATCATCCTGAAAAAACCCTGGAACGGCGAGGTTGTCAATTATCCGGATGCAGACCAGAGCATCTACGAAAATGAAACCTTTGCCTTTATGAAACCCTAAATTTGGTCTATGTTATAGATCAGAATAACGTTGAAACAGGGCAGCAGGCCGGGTGCCTGCTGCCTTGTTTTAACCATCTCACTTTTGAAAGACAGGTGCCCATGATACCCGCTATTACATCCTATATTAACGATCATAAACAGGAAATGTTTGACCTGTTAAAAAAACTGGTCTGTCTCCAGAGCGGATCCAGGAACAAGCCGGGCATAGACCGTGTAAGCCAACGAATTGCTTTGGAAATGGAAACCATGGGATTTTCCTGTGAATTCCAGAAAGAAACAAAATACGGCAACCACCTCATTGCCAGAAGCCCCCACGATGGTCAGGACACTAAGGACAATCAGATCCTGATCACAGGACACATGGACACAGTATTTCCCGCTGATACCACCTTTAATTATTATGCGGAGGATGAAACCCGCTGTTTTGGACCGGGGGTAGCAGATATGAAGGGGGGGCTTGTGGTGGGTATATTTGCCTTAAAAGCGTTAATCCACATCCATGGGATAAACAAAAACCAGATAACATTTATTTTTAATTCCGACGAGGAAATTGGCTCCCCCTCCTCCCGGGGTCTCATCCAAAGGGAAGCACAAAAAAGCCGTTTAGCCTATGTGCTTGAAGCAGGCGGCCTTTCAGGAGAAATTGTTACCGGCCGCAAGGGAAATATGTCCATTCGTCTTGGGGTGGAAGGCGAGGCAGGCCATGCTGCCTTTGCCGGTAAAGACAAGGCCAGCGCCATTCTGGAGTTGGCCCATAAAACAATTGCCATTGAACTGCTAAATGACCCGGAAAGAGGGATCTCTGCAAATGTGGGCACCATTGAAGGGGGACTGGGTTCCAATACCATTGCCCAGCATGCCAAAGCCGCCATTGATTTCAGATATGTAAATGACGGGGAAGATGAGATTCTAAAAACAAAAATTGAAAAAATTGTCTCCTCCCAGACCATTCCCAGAACCCGTTCCCGGATGACCATTGACAGCCACCGACCGGCCATGCCCCAGACAGATGCCAACAAAAACTTATTCAAAAAGATAAAAAGACTTTCAGATGAACTGGGAATACAGGTGGCGCCAGAGCTGAGACAGGGGGTGTCCGATGCCAACCTCATTGCCAAAGAGGGTGTCCCCGTTATTGACGGGCTAGGGCCCATTGGCGCAAAGGACCACAGTGAAGACGAATACATCGAAAAAACAAGCCTCCATGAAAGGGCCGTTCTCTTTGCCAATATGCTTGCCTGCATTTAGAAGAATGACAAAGCCCGGGAGTGCAAAGGTCTCTTTTTTAAAGGTCATTTCAATCGGGCTTTTGGTTGTGCTTAGCCTCCAGGGCTGCAGCAGTGAACCGGCTTTCCTGCCCATACCAAAAGAACAGCAGCCGACTGTTTCCCTTAACGGGTTTGATATTCCCAAATTCTCAACAGCCCCCGGTCCTCGGGCCCTTTTCCAACGGTTAACTGCGCTGCCATTCCCGCGCCTTTGCTTGAGGCTGAATTATCCGGCTATGAAAAAGGGGCCTTTGCAGGGGCTGTAAAACGTCAAAAGGGTAAATTTGAAGTGTCCGAAGGGGGACATGGAGCTGAATGTCCAGGCAAGTGATTTCACAGGATAATCCCAGACAATCCTGTCCCCCTATGCACTAGTCGGTTTTCAAAACAGACAAAAAGGCTGATTGGGGGATTTCAACCGATCCCACCATTTTCATTCGTTTTTTCCCTTTTTTCTGTTTTTCCAAAAGTTTACGCTTTCTGGAAATATCCCCGCCATAGCACTTGGCTGTTACATCTTTTCTAAAGGCGGAAATGGTTTCCCTGGAAACAATTTTGCCGCCAATAGCCGCCTGGATGGGGATTTTAAACTGCTGCCTGGGTATCTCTTCCCTTAATTTTTTACAGGCTGTCCTGCCACGGGCTTCTGCCTTGTCCCGGTGGATGAGCTGTGACAGGGCATCCACCCGTTCACCATTGATAAGAAAATCAAGTTTAACCAGATCGGTCTCCTGGTATCCGGCAATTTCATAATCAAA
>PIVS01000041.1 GCA_003353855.1 Desulfobacteraceae bacterium | reverse complement strand
CCAACTAATGAATGCTGTTCAGACATTGCATAGGAGAATCCTTTGAAAGTATTTGTAAAAGACATCATGGCAACCGAGTTTGAGACTATTAAATCCAATGCGCCTGTTGAAAATGCCATTCAAATGATTTTAAACGGCAGGGTAAGGGAAACCGGCGATAAGACCATGAGTCTTATGGTGCTTGATAATGTTCAAATGTTTGTGGGGATCATCACCATGGCGGATATCCTTTATCATCTTCGGCCCGATGTTTTAAACCATGGAATCCGTGGTGACGAAATAGACTGGACCGGGCAGTTTGAAAGGTCTTTGAAGCAGGTTAAAGGAAAAACGGTAAGCCAGCTGATGAGCACCAAAATAGTGGGCGCTTCTGCCGATGAACATTTGATGGTCATTTTGGACCGGATGGTTAAAAATAAATATCAGCGCTTACCGGTGCTGGAGAATGGAAGACTCAAGGGTGTCGTTTATATCTCAGATATTTATTACCACTTTTTTTCATAGATCCTTTCAAATCCAGCCCCTGCATATAAATTGGGATTTAACAATATTGGATATACAATATTTGGATTTAACCGGAATCATGGGAATAAAATAATGGCACTACTGTGGAAAGAGCCGTGTCCCTGATAAAAATTAAAAAAACTCTTTTCCCGGTCAAAATGTTGGGGTACAATAACCATTTTTAATGGACTGAACATAGTCGCACCGGAATGAAAAGAAGAAGATGTTATTTAGCCATATGCACAGAAGGGAGTTTTTAAAATTAGCCATGGTCTCCATGGTGCTGAATCAGGTTCCGGACCTCCTTGCTCTGGAATCAGGTTCTGTGGAACCAAAATTTTCACAGAGCCCTGAGCCTGATATTGCTGTCCCTGACCAGGGGGTGAAGGACCGGTTAAACAAAAGCCAGTTTTTTAATCATACCTTTAATGACGATATCTTGTTGTCGCCAAAGAATTTTCTCCTGCTCAACACCAGCCTTGCCCGGCTCAAGCGGATACAAAAAGTGATTGGGTATGGTAATTTTTCCCTGCTGAATTTTGATGATGCCATCATTTATGCCAGGTCCTATTCAAGAATCGGCCGGTTTTCAAAGGCGGAACTTCTTTTCCTTGAAAAGATTTTTTATGACCAGGTAAAAGAATATGGGTTTATGGGCGAAAAAACCATTGAAACCATCACTGGGAAAATAAAGAAAAAGGATGTTAAAAAAATTCCATCCACGGGTAATTATCTCTACCGGGGAAAACCCATTGAAATTTACCAGGCCATTCAAAAACGAATCGGGCCGGATGTGGTTTTAACATCTGGAATTCGCAGTGTGATGAAGCAGTTTCTTTTGTTTTTGAACAAGACCTCGGCAAGTCAGGGAAACCTATCCATGGCTTCGCGCTCCCTGGCACCTCCGGGGTATTCATTCCATGGGGTTGGAGACTTTGACGTGGGGAAAAAGGGGTTTGGGAAGGCTAATTTCACAGAACAATTTACCCAGACCCAGGTATATAAAAAACTGGCCGACCTGGGATATATAACCTTTAGATATGAGCAGGGCAATGATCTGGGTGTTCGGTTTGAGCCATGGCACATTGAAGTGGTATTATAACTATCCTAAGATATGGTCAACCAATATAAAGAATTGCCAATAAAAGTTACAACTCACCACTTTGTTGACAATCTTATCTGGTCTTAGTAGTCCTATTTTAAACCCACCTTGTGAATTTACCTTTATCAAGGAGCATAAAATGGAAAAGAGTACACTATACAAAGAAATCCAAGGCCGTAGAATCAGAATTAAACTTGTTGATGGAATTGAGGTTAAAGGACAGGTCAATCTAAATAGAGATCCGCAATATGATCGATTGAGTGACATGATTGCAAGTGAGCGAGAACCATTTTTGGTTTTATTCAATGTTACGGTGTATCAAACGGATTTGAAAAATCCGGTCAAGCATAAAACTCTTTTTGTAAATAAAGCTCATGTCATTTGGGCAGCACCGGATGATGCTCAAAAGTAAACCCTGTAAAAGCAATCATATCGCTCTCAGAGTTATATCCGGGAGGCCAAATGTTAAGCTGTAGAAAATTATAAAGTTTTCCAAGGGAGAATTTGTGGATTATAAAATTATTAATGTAACAATGGAAGATGAATTTAAAGTCTGTCCGTCTTGTGGGTATAAGGATGGTTTTCATTCTATGTTTAAAAAAGGAGGGGATGTTACAAAATGGCTTTTTATTTGTCCTTCTTGTCACGATATTTTTGATATCGGCTATACTGTAAAAAATAAACAGTAAAGAAAAACAAACAAAGAGATAGTTTCAGTTTGCCCAGCGCCTTTCCATAGACAAGGGCGGCCATATATTCAGGATTGAGGTGTATAGATCCAATAAGTTCAACGGTATGATCCTGGTTGATTTTCGTCCTGATAGGAAAGCCGAACCCAATGGACCCAATCAATCAGATGAGATCAATCTGGCATGCAAGCTCTGAAAAAAATGGAGTCAGGTTCGATTTTTTTTAAGAAATTACCTTTTCAGACCATTGCCATGGAAAGTGGGGTGATTATAGTTGAAGCAATATTAATTTTAAAACAAGTGGGGAACGATGGGTAAAAGGAAAGAAAAAGATGCCGGAGGTATGGTTCAAAAACAAACCTTGTATATGGCAATTTTGGTGTCAATCACATTTGGATTTATGGTGGGGGCCATGTATACCTCATTCAAACTGGCAGGCGATGCCCCGGTGGTACGGCAGCAGGCAGCTCCCAACAAAAATGTCAACTCCCAGGAGATGTCGGCTGAGATAGGTTCCAGGATTTTAAAGCTGGAACAATTCCTAAAGGAAAATCCGGATAATGTGGATTCCTGGATCCAACTGGGGAATCTGTTTTTTGATACCAACCGGTTTGGGGATGCCATTGAAGCATATCAAAAATCTTTGGCGCTGAAGCCTGGAAATCCCGGTGTCCTCACGGACATGGGGGTGATGTACCGGCGGAACAAAAATCCCAAAAAGGCAATTGAAACCTTTGATCTTGCCATTGCCGCCAGGCCTGCCTTTGAGACTGCCCGATTCAACAAGGGGGTGGTGCTCATGCATGATATGAATGATATCGCAGGCGGTATCCGGGCATGGGAAGAACTGGTGGAGGTGAACCCCATGGCAAAGGCACCCAATGGGGAGTTGGTTAACTTCCTGGTTGAGAGGATGAAGCAGCAGCAGTGATGCCGGATCTTTCATCCAGGCGCCGGTCCTTAGGGACTGGCGTCTGGATATCCAAAGAAAAAGAATCCGGCATATTTATTTTGTGGGGAGATCCTCTTGTTTTGAATGATTCACAATATAGGCGATTTTATCGGAGACATAGGTGTTGGCGGAAATGAGAGCAACTCTTTTCCAAAATTTTTCCTTGCCGTATTTCCTTGCCATGGTACCGAAGGCTTCATCTAAAAAATCCCAGGGATACCCCAGGGTGCCGTCCAACTCAATATTGATTTTGTCATATTTTTCAAAATTTTCATCCAGGAATTTTTCCCTGAAATCTTCTCCTGAAAAATCGGCAACCCTTTTTTCCCCGGGGCCGATATATTTACTGAAATCTTTGCTGATATTTATGGTGAGCTCTTTCATTATATGTATTTCCAAATGATTTGTGTTAATTCCCTGTGTTATTTCGGACTCCCCTTTATGATGGGAGCAGGTGTTTTTGTCAATCACTGAATGTGAATAAGAGTTTTTTGGGTTAGGTTTTAATTATCCGTTGATGGGAAGTTTTATAATAAATTTTGTTCCGCTTTTAAAAGTTGATTCAACGTCCATATCTCCGCCATGAGCATCCACAGACCAAGCCCGGTCCCATTGCTCATCTCCCTGGTTGTGAAAAATGGTTGGAGCACCACTTTCCTAAATTTGTATAGGAGGCCGATTATAAAATGGACACCTGGGTTACAGCTTCATTCTGGAAGCCAGTACAGCAGCACCGATGGCTCCGTTTTCCTGGGGAAAGTCTCCCACCAGTATTTCAAGGGTCAGACGCTTTTCCAGGGCTTTTACCACGCCCTGATTTTTGGCGACCCCCCCGGTCATGATCACGGGGGCCTGTAATTTTACTTTGGCAGCAAGGCCTCCCACCCGGGCAGCTGTGGATTCATGAATACCGGCAATGATATCCTCCCTTTTCTGCTGTCCGGCTATCATGGAAATTACCTCTGATTCGGCAAATACAGTGCAGATGCTGGAAATTTTGGATGGGGCTCTGGAACTCAGACCGATGCTTCCCAGGTCATCCAATTTAACTTCCAGGGCCTTGGCCATAACTTCCAGGAACCTGCCTGTACCGGCTGCGCATTTGTCGTTCATGGCAAAGTTTTCCACCTGGCCTTCGCTGTCCAGGGCAATGGCTTTGCTGTCTTGACCTCCCACATCGATAATGCCCCGGATATCAGGATTTAAAAAATGGGCCCCCACCCCGTGGCAGATAATTTCGGTCATGGCCTTGTTTGCAAAGTCAACACTGTTTCTGCCATATCCTGTGGCCACAATGGCCTTGACATCCCGGCGGTTGATTTTAGAATGGGCCAGCAGATCTGAAAAAACCTTTTGTCCGGCAATCACAGGGTTGTATCCCGTTGGGATTACACGGGTTCCCAGAAGTTTATTGTCTTTAATAAGGGCGGCCTTTGCCGTGATGGAGCCGATGTCGATGCCTGCAAAAATCATAGGGCGGCTGCCCCATCCAGTCCTTCTTTTTTACGGCTGCAAAGAATTACCTTTGCCCCCTCATTTAAAAGGCTTCTGGCAATTTCAAGGCCAATGTCTCTATTGCCGCAGGCGACCAGGGCTGTTTTATCCTTAAGATCAAAATTCATTCTATTTTCCTTATCTTTTTTGTTTGATAATTTCCATGAAGGCATCAATCCTTGTGTCTGCCTGGGAAAGGGAAAAATTTCTGGGATCCAGCATATCAGCCTCCAGCATGAGCACCGGAATGCCGGTTTTTTCCCGGACAATTTTCATTATGTCCATCTGGCCGAAGGAATAGGGCTTGCAGGACCTGTTGGAATGCATGACAAATCCATCGACATCATAGATGCGGATCATGTCAAGGACTTCATTGGCCATTTTGTCCACACCGATGTTCAGGTAGATCCTGGTATAGGCCTCTGCCATGGAATCTAAAAAATTATCTTCATCAATATATTTAATGGCCGAGCACCAGGCCGAGGTATAGGTGTCGGCAACCAGACAGGCATTGTGATCGGAAAATTTTTGGGACAGCCATTTGAGCTGGTACCACACCGGCAAATTGTCCCAGAGCAGCCGGTATTTTTCGTTGGGTACAATGCTGATGCCGGTCTCCACCCGTTCTTCCATTTCCAATATCAATTCTTCGTAGAAATCCACGGCTATCTGGGTTCCCCTCAGGGTTACGATGAGGGCCAGAAAGAAAAAGGCGTCAAAGGCGCTCATGGGCGAGGGCTTGTGGGTGGTGGTCTTGAGAACCTTTTGCCAGAGCTTCTGGCCATGGAAGGCAAGACGGCCCACATCTGCCATTTTATCGTGGTCAAATTTTTTGCCCGTGGCTCTTTCAAGGAAAAGGATATATTCGTCAATCTGACGCCGGACATAGGTTGCGATTTCCGGGGAATATCCGGTGTGGCAGACCGGGGTGTCCAGGATGAACAACGGAACATTAAAATGGCGGGCCTGTACTTCATACCATTTGAGTACCGTGCCGCAGATGTTGTTGCAGCAGACCAGCATGTCAGGGCGGGGAAGACCTCCGATGGGGCCGCCATTGACCTGGGCGCAGGAGATGTCTGCCCTGGCATAGGAGCAGAGATCTGAGCTGTATCCCATCTCTTCTGCCTTGACGCACAACTCTTCCCCCATCTTGGATGACCCTATCATGGCACCGTAGTTTTCCGGATAGACCGGAATAATATCCATGGCAATGAGGGGCTCCACAGGACCCCCTGAAGTGATCCATGCAATTTTCTTATTGCTTTCCCGGGCTGTCATGGCTTCCATGTAATATGTGGTCATGACATCCCGCATTTTTTTGGAGGATCTTATTTTTCGCCGATCCTTGCCTTTGTCTTCTTTCTTGTCCTTGTCTGTATCCGTCATGGGGTGTTTCCTTAAGTATTTATAAAAAAAAGATAGGTTAAATCATGTGAATAAAGGTTTCAAGGCGGGTGGAAAGCTGGCCCTTACCCTGCTGCTGGTCATCCAGCTCCAGGTGAAGGTTTTTGATGGCCCCTGCATCTAAAAATTTCTTCATATAGGGGTAATCAAAGGCATGGGGGTCGCAAAATTTTAAGACGGCAAAGATCACCCCGTCAGCCTTGTGGGTTTTGGCAAGGGATACCAGATTTTCTCCCCGTGTGGTGTTTCCCGAGTGCTTGGCCGGGCAGACCGTCCTGTCGGCATAGCGAGCGGTCAGGGCTTCCAGGGGGTCAATATCCTCCTCCATCTGTCCCTCGAACCATCGGTTGCCTGTGCAGAGATCATCTGCCACCACAGTGCCTCCGGAGGCTTCGATGAGGCTGTAAATATCGGGCATGTCGCAGATGGAGCCTGCCAGGATGATCCGTTTGCCTGTGGAGGGCAGGGGGGCTTGTCCTTCAAGAAGGTGAACAATGGTCTCAAGCCTGTCGGCAAGCTCCTCTCTGTCCATGATCATGGCGCCTTTGACAATGGCAAACAGATCGGTTCCCGTGAGGATGGAGGGAAACTTGCTTTTAAGTTCGTAGATCCGGGATAAGTGTTTTCTAATGCGGTTGAAAAGACAAATTGAGGCCCTAAGGTTGGCTTGGTCAATGGAATGGCCCATAGCCCCTTCAAGATCTGCCTTGAATTTTTTGAGCACATCGGTGATATAGGCACGGGAACTTGCGGTGTTCAGCTTGGCCGGCATGACCACATCTGCAAAAAAGCTGTAGTCTGTGTTCATCCGCCAGATATCGCTGAGGCGCTGGATGGAATCGCAGGTATGTGGGAAAACCATGCCCTCTAAATAATCCAGGCGGCCGGCAAGGGAGTCTTCAAGTACCCCGCGGACCAAAGAGCAGCAATAGGCCTGGAGGTGATTTTCTGCCAGGCTGATGTCTGATTTGGATGAAAACAGCCGCATGGGATGAAAACCGGCTGCATGGATCAGTTCTTCCGGGGCATAGGAACACATGTACCCGATGATCCTGCCGGACCTTTTTTTTATACCGGAGGCCAGGCCGGCCGGGTCATTTATTGCGATGTGGAAGGGCTCTATTTCTTTCATCTTAAATTATCTCCTGTGTATTCGCCCTTTTGGCGTAAACTTTTCAATTCCTGGTCTTCCAGTGTTTTAAAGGCCACCTTGCCCACCAGGGTGGTGGGAAGACTTTCCCTGAATTCAATGTTCCGGGGACAACTCCATTTGATCAGATCTTTGTGGCAGTAGTTTATGAGGTCTTTTGCCGTGGCCGCATCGGGCAAAGCCCCTTTTTTGAGTACCACAAAGGCCTTTACCCGTTCAACCTGTTCTTCGTCAGGCACCCCGATGACACAGGCATCTGCCACATAGGGGTGGCGGTACAGAACATCTTCCACCTGGGTCGGGTAAACATTCATGCCCGAGGATTTGATCATCCGTTTCTGGCGCAGTTTAAAATAAAAGAACCCTTCTTTATCCTGACTTGCAATATCGCCGGTGTGGAGCCAGGTTTTGCCGTCTGCATGGATTTTGAGGGTCTTCTCGGTTTCTTCTTTCTGATTTAAGTAGCCTTTCATGACAGCAGGGCCGCACAGACAGATTTCCCCGTCTTTCCCCAAGGGTGCTTCTTCTGTTGTGTTTTGCCGGACTATTTTTGCGTCCATGTTTGAAAATGGAACCCCGATACTATTTGGGCGGTAGGTGTCCATGGGCATGGCCATGATGGCGGTGACAGCTTCTGTGAGACCGTATCCCTCCAGAAGTTTGACATTGCCTCCCCTGGACCGGACAATGGCTTCAAAGTCTTCTTTTACGACCCTGGGAAGAGAATCCGCTCCGCAAAAGGAAGCCTTGAGGCAGGCAAGATCCGCTTTCTTAAAATCTTTGTTTTTGTTCAGGGCGGCATAGAGGGTGGGAACACCGATGATGACGCTGGGTTGTTTTGTTCGTATGAGTTTGGCCACAATTTCCGGGGTGAACTGGGGGACCAATATGCTTTTGGCCCCTCCCATAAAGGCAGCATTGACACAGACTCCCAGTCCAAACCCGTGGAAAATGGGCAGAATAGCCAAAATGGCATCTGTGTCATCGAGCTTGCCCCAGGCCGCCACCATCATGCCCTCTGAAATAAAATTCATATTGGATAAAAGAATTCCCTTGGGTTTTCCCGTGGTTCCGCCGCTGTATAAAATCACGGCTGTGTCATCGGCTTCCATTGGGGCTTTTTCCTGTTTTGGAAAAGAGGCTTTCATCAGGTGGTCCCACCAGGAAACTCTGGCGTCCCGGGGCACCTTGGGGATTTTTCGTCCCTTGGTCAGCCAGAAGCCGAACTGCTTGACAGGGGATAGGTAGTCCCCGATCCTGGTCAGGATAAGTTTTTTGCAGGGAGTTTTTTCCATGGCGGCGTTGAATTTGTCATAAAAGGCATCCAGGGTCAGGGCCATGGAGGAGTTGGACAGGTTTAAATAAAATTCAATCTCTTTTTCCGTGGACAAAGGATGGATCATACTGGCCACTGCCCCTAGCTTATTGGCCGCATAAAAGCAGATAACTCCCTGGGGAGAGGTGGGCATGGAGATGGTAATGGTGTCTCCCTTTTTAAGGCCCAGGGTGGCAAGGGCATCGGCGCACTGGCAAATGGCTTTAGCAAATTTTTCGTAGGTGCACAGGGTGCCCATGAAATCCCAGGCAATTTTGTCTGGAACCCTGGTTGCAGAAAGCATCACCGATTCGTACATGGTCACACTCGGGTAGTCTATGGAGTGGGGAATATTTGAGTAATGGTCAAACCAGGGTCTGTTTTTCAGCATTTCTCCTCCTTTAAGTGAATGGGGGATTGGGTTAAGCATCAACCGATCACCTTGTCTCTTGGTCTCTATATCGAACGTCGGTCGATAAGTCAACCATTGCTTGATGAAATCTTAGGGGTGTGGTATAGGAGACACATTAAGTCAGAACCCACGGAATAATACAGGAAACCAATGAATAAAAAAGATACCCTAGGCAAACTTAAAGCTAAGGAAAGAAAGCTTCGACAGCAGATCATTATTGATGCTGCCCGGGAGGTTTTCGGTCAGAAAACCTATGACAAGGCCAGTATGGCAGAAATCGCAAAGGCCGCCGGCATTGCTAAATCTTCCATTTACACCTATTTCAAGAGCCAGGAAGAGTTGTACGCCAAGATCGCTATCATTGATTCCTGTGATTTTATAGAGGATCTTGAGTTCCGCATCAATCAGACGGATCCTGATCAGGCCGGGGAGAGTGTGAATATCTGTATCACCCATTTTCTGGCATATTACATTGACCATACTGCCCAATGGAGGATGATTACACATTTTGCCCTCCACGGCAATAAGGACATGGGGGCTGTGGATCAGCTCAACGAAATCGGCCGCAGGCTTATGGACCTGTTTGAATCGGTATTCAGAAAACTTGGATGTGAAAAAGATGCACGGATTTTGGCCCATACTTTGTTCTCTTGCCTTTCCGGTATTCTCATTGCCTTTCGAAATTATCCCGGCCGGACAGAAGAGGAGCGTATAGCCCATATGACACGTATCGGAGCTAGGGTGGAAGCCATGGTTTTCGCCCTGGTTGAAAAAGAAAAGGCGTGATTCTTTAATTTTATTAAAGATTATTTGCAAGGCATTAGAAGGGGGTAAGTCATATGAAAACCCAGAAAGAAAAAGCAGCTGATGTACATTCAGAACACTGTTTCCGGTTGGGAGCTTGTTGCTGGCACATCATTTGCCACCAACCCTGCAACTGATCCACTGTTAAAATCGGATCCTATGAAACATCCCTGGTTCTTTTGTCTGATGATAATTACTATGAGGGTGCTTTTGCGGGTCTGAAAATCTCATGGTGAAAAACGGCGGATCCCATATCTCCTGGACAAATACCTATGAAGACCTGACCCGGTTTCAAATACGAATATGGGAGGATACAAAACCCCATATGGGAAGTAGATCATAAATATTATCATGCTGAGACTTCCACAGGTGAATATGAGTTTGATTTAGGCACCATCGGTTTTTCATTTGTAGAAGGGGTGGACTATACCATCATAATTGAGGCCAGGAAAAATGGTACCCTGATTGACCCCATGGGTGATTATGAAGGATGGGTCGGGATTATAAACCGGTCAAATACAATGATCAGCTATTTCCATGACCCAGTGCCTGAACCTTCTGCATTTCTATTCCCCTTTGAAGGCACCTCCTCAGGCTATTCTTTTTGCTGTTTTCTCTTTGTCTTCCGGATGCACCATATCAAAAACAGATTTACCGATAATGTCTTCGGGTTGGTATCCATATTTTCGGATAGAATCACTGATAAAAGTGATAACACTGTTGTTATTTAATCTGATAGTCATAGGCGCCTTGGTTTAACTGATTCGGAGCATTGGCAATTAAAGGGTCCGGGCTGTGCCCCTTAGCGGGCAGGCTTGATTGGCATTGTTACCATTTTTATAATTTATCCATCAGAATATTGATTAGCTCATCAATGGTAAAGGGCTTGGTGAGTATCCCATCTGCATTTATTTGTTTCATAAAAGGATTATTTTTAATATCAAGACCAGTGCAGACGATGATTTTCAAATCCGGTTTCATCCGTTTCAAGGTGTTATAACGATCCAATGTGTTTTCCCCTGGAATATTTATATCAAAGAGTACAATGGAAATCATTTCCTGGCTGGTTTCTAAAATTTCATAGGCTTCCGGTCCGGAACATGCGTTTAAAACCTTGTACCCGCTATTTTGCAGAAGTGCTGTAGCCATTTCAATAAATTCCATATTATCATCAATAATTAATATTGGAGAACTTAGTTTAACCTTTTGGGATTTTGCTTTTTTGGGGATGGTGAAAAAAAAAGAACTGCCTTTGTCAACAGAGGATTCCAGGCGAATTATGCCGTTGTTGTTCTCTATGATTTTTTTAACCAGAGACAGCCCGATGCCTGCTGATCCAGATAGGGAATGTGGTTTCAAACTTTGAAATATTTTGAATATTCTATCATGGTGTTTCTTATCAATCCCCACACCGTTATCCTTTATGCAAAATTCCCAGTTCTCGCCTTGATCCCTGCAGGAAATGACTACCTCTCCCATGGGTTTTTCCATATGTTTCACTGCATTGTCTATCAGGTTCTGGCCCACCTGGCGGAATAAAGTTTTATCATAAAAAATCATTGGCAATGACGGCTCCAGGGTTATCTTGATATTCTCGGGTGGCAAGATACTGTCTATAATCTCTTGGAAAATTTTTTGGCAATCCAATTTTTGCGGTTCGGCATTAAATCGTCCAATTTTTGAATATTGAAGTATCCCTTCGATCAGGTTGTGCATTCTTTTGGTTCTAAGCAATAGTTTATCAAGGTACTCGCGTCCTTTTTTGTCCAGTGATTCGGAATAATCTTCGGACAACATTCTGACAATTGAACTGATGCCGCGCAGGGGTGCTTTTAAATCATGGGAAACCGCATAGGAAAAATCCCGTAATTCAGTGTTGACGCAGACCAAGTCTCTTAAAAGGGTTTTACGCTGTTCTTCAATTTGTTTTTGCTGAACCATTTTAGAACGGAGCTTTTTTTCGGCCTGATTACGTTCCTTTATTTCAATTTCCAATAGCTTATTTGATTCCATGAGTTCAAAAGTCCGTTCCGTTACGCGATAGTCCAGTTCATCATGTGCTTTTTTAAGTTCTGCTTCCGTCTTTTTACGGAAGGTAATTTCTTTTTCGAGGCGTTCTGTCCGCAAGGCAACCTTTTTCTTCAGGGCGAGGGACCATAATACCAATGTTGCATATAGCAATATTAAAACGGCCCCGCTCCAGAGGGCATACTTCAGAATCTTACCCAGGGGAATCCCGGCAGGTTCATATGCACCAAACCATTTTTTATATAGTGCCTGGTATTGGCCCGTTTCTTTTATAATGTTCAACCCCTGGGTTAATCGTTCCAGAAGTACCTGGTTTCCTTCTTTTACGGCAAAGCTAAAAGGCCTCTCGTATGCCTCAATGACAATCGGTGACATTTCAAGGTTAGTGAAATTCATTCTTTTAATCACCACAAGCCCGACCAGTTTTGGCATGATGGCGGCATCACCCTTTCCGGAGGAAAGAATTTTAAGCGCCTGGAAAATACTTTTAACTAGAATCAGCTGGTTCGGCGATATAAAATCAACTGAATTGAGAAAATCGTGGGCTTGATCCTGTTTCATCACGATAATCCTTTTGTTGTGAAGATCATTTAAGGATTTTATTTTTTTTGAATTTTTTCTGGTAAAAAAAGCATCAAAGGTAAAGGTGTGGGGTACTGAAAAATCAAAATATTTGTCCCGGGCCTTGGAATAAGCCATCATGGGTAAAAGGTCAATCTTTCCGGTTTCAAGACCGGTCTGCGCTTTATTCCACAGATCCACTTGGATTTCGAGTTCCAAGTTCATGGCACGGGTTACGGCCTTAATCAGATCAACGCTGAACCCGTCTGGTTTACCATCTTCATTTACAAAGGTGTATGGATAATAATTATCCACGATAATGGTCTTGAGGCGCTCTTTTTTAAGGGACCTTGGTTTATTATTCACATTTTTTGAATCCTGGGTCTGGTTATATGGATATGCCGGGGAAACAAAAAGCAGTAAAAGCAATAAAAAGAATGACAGGGAAATCTTCCTGAAAGCAGATAAATAAAAAGGTCTTGGTCTGTTAACGGCAAACACCGGACACTCCCTCAATTTGTAAAAAATATATAATTTACAGTAAACCGGATTCCCCGTATCCAAATGCCGCTACACCCGGCCAGGCGGCAATTGTTGTAATTTTTCAGTCCATGCTCTTCTTGATGCTTTCACGAAATATTAATTAAAGTCAAGCAAATATAAATTATTTTACCTGGGAGGCTTTCCAATATAAAAGCTGACGAAATAAAATCCTGAATTTGATTTGAGGATTTAATAATTGTCCGACCCTAATATAATGAAATAATAGAAAAATTCTCTTTGGATTTGACAAGACCGAAACCAGCTAATAAGATTAGATACACTTTTTTTTCGCAATATAAAAGGGAGAGGCGCAGATGTCATTACCTAATAAAAAAGGCTGGCTGGCTATTCTTTTTATTATTTTCTGCCTGGCTATTCCCTTTGGGATTACCTATTATGTATCAATGCCTGCCTCCCAGGCCCGTTATGAAGGGTGGAGGACCCGGGGTCGGGGTATTGCTGCCAATGTCAAGTTAACATCCCGGGTATCGGCCAAGCAGCTGCTATTGGTAAAGAATGATCGGGTAAAGATCAAAAACACCTGCCTGGTGTTTAGAGGGCTTGAAAAGGGGGAGGTGATGCTGGACCTTTACCTGCTTGAGCTGGATCCCGGATATGCCTACCCCCAGAGATTTTCCAGGGACAACAATGGGGATGCCATCCGGCTGGGGGATGTGACCTATACCGTAGCATCTGCAAACAATTATTCACTAACCCTGAAGGTTTTGCAGGCAATGGGGGCCTATTGATCTGTATTTGAAATATGGTTTAGGATCTGCTAAATAGGACCCCATGATTGATGTTGTTATCATAGGGGCTGGTCCTGCCGGGTGAGCCGGTATCCTGCCCTTGAGGCGGATATCCTGGTAGATCATCCTGGCCGCCATTCCATGGAGTTTGATTTTTCCCAAGGAGGATCATCTCAATATCTGCACCTATTCCACCACAGGCCATCCTGCATTAAAAAAACGACAATTGGCTGAGTATGCCCAAAAAGGGGTATCCCATTGGCGTGGTGGTGGGTGTATGCCCATTGCCAGGGGGGATGCCGATGGCAAAACCCTGGGGCAGATCCTCTTTTAAGTCAATTGTTTGTTGGCGGGGGTTAAATTACAAAAATGTATTAAAATCTGGTAGGTTTTGCGCTGGTTTGTAAAAAATTACATTATTGAAATTATTTTAATTGCAATAATGTAATTAGATTATTATATAAGAGAAATTTACTGATCCAAAAACACTGTCATTTCAAGTATTTATCATTTTTTTTTTGCTTAAAAAAAACAAGTGGCACCCCTCTTGCTCTATGGAGAATTAAATGGAAAATAGTTTATTAAATCTGCAAAAGGGAGAAAAAATGAAAAAAATTCTGGCAATAATTAAACCGTTTAAGGTGGATGAGGTAAAAGATGCCTTAACCAAGATAAATATTAACGGGATGACCATCACAGAGGTGAAAGGGTTTGGGCGGCAAAAGGGTCACAAGGAAATTTACAGGGGAGCGGAATATAAGACAGATTTTATCCCCAAGGTGGAACTGTCCATTGTTGTGGATGATGATCGGGTAGATACCGTGGTTGAGACCATTATTACCAGCGCCAAAACCGGAAAGATTGGTGATGGTAAATTCTTTATCCAGCCCATTGAAGATGTTATCCGCATCAGAACAAGTGAAACCGGCGTGGAAGCCTTGTAACACATTATAAAGAAAAGGAGAGATTCCAAATGAAATATTTCGTAACCCTGTTCACATTGTTTGTCTGTTTTCTGTCAACAGCCGTTGCCGGCGATGAACCTCCCACTGCCATCACCAATAACGAAGCCATTGCTCTTGTTCAGTCCCATGCCGATTATATCTGGACTCTGGTTTGCGCAGTACTGGTCTTTTTCATGCAGGCAGGATTTGCCATGGTGGAAGCCGGGTTTACCCGGGCCAAGAACGCTATTAACATCATGATGAAAAATCTCATGGATTTTTCCATGGGCTCCATCATGTACTGGGCCTTTGGGTTTGGTCTCATGTTCGGTGTTTCCAAGACCGGTTTTTTTGGTACCACGGGTTTTTTTCTCAGCGATTTTGAAATAGGCGGAGATCCCTGGGTCCTTGCATTCTGGATGTTCCAGGTTGTATTTGCGGCAACTGCTGCCACCATTGTTTCAGGTGCCATGGCCGAGAGAACCAAGTTTGTCGGCTACCTTTTGTATTCGGCCTGCATCACGGGGTTGATCTATCCGATTTTCGGATCCTGGGCATGGGGAAGTCTGTTTAATGGTTCCGGATGGCTGGAAGGTCTTGGATTTATCGATTTTGCAGGATCAACAGTGGTTCATTCCGTGGGTGGCTGGGCAGCCCTGGCCGGTGCCATGGTTCTTGGGCCCCGTCTGGGTAAATATACATCCGCAGGCGGTGTTAAACCCATCCTCGGCCATAATATTCCCCTGGCAGCCCTGGGGGTTTTTATCCTCTGGGTGGGATGGTTCGGTTTTAACCCGGGATCCACCACTGCTGCCAACAAAGATATTGCCATGATTTTTGTCAACACCAACCTGGCTGCTGCTGCCGGTGCCATATTTGCCATGTTTGTTTCCTGGTTTAAATTTGGAAAACCCGAGGTGGGAATGAGCCTCAATGGCGCCCTGGCAGGACTGGTGGGGATTACGGCCGGTTGCGCCAACGTGACACCTTCAAGCGCCATTATTATCGGATCTGTGGCCGGTGTTCTGGTGGTTTTCTCTGTAGTCTTTTTTGATAAAATTAAAATTGATGATCCCGTGGGTGCCGTATCCGTCCATGGCGTCTGCGGTGCCTGGGGAACCCTGGCAGCCGGAATCTTTAACATAGGCGGTGTGACCCTCAAAATACTCAGTGTTCAGCTAATCGGTATTGCGGCCTGCTTTGTCTGGACCTTTGCTGCGGGCTATGCCATCTTTAAAATCATTGATATGACCGTTGGTCTGAGAGTCTCCAAGGAAGAGGAATTGGAAGGATTGGACGCCACGGAACACGGGGGAAATGCCTATCCGGATTTTACGACCATTAACCATTCCAGCATGGGATACGGAGGATCCGATGATTTTGCCAGGGCACCTGCTTCCTATGCTTCCAAAAAGTTAGCCAGTGATATCTAAGTGATATCACTGTGGGGGATATGATCCCTAGGCCTATCCAAAAAGTTCGGGAAATTAAAAACCTGCCACCCCTTGCAATGGGGTGGCAGGTTTTCCTGTTTTATGCTAACCTGTGCCTTTCTCAAATAGGCTAAACCCGGGTGCAAACCGGGCGAAGGGTGAAGGATGAAGCGGGCGGCAGGGGTGATGAAATCTGTGGTTTTATTGGGGATCATGGTATTTGTCCTGGTCGGGGGATATCAGAATCTTGAGTATAATTGGCAATGGTATAGACTGCCCCCCTATTTTTTTTCCATTGAAAATGGGAAGTTTAGCCAAGGTCTGCTGCTGGACGGTATTGTTATTACACTGAAGATCTCCTCCCTGGGGCTTGTCTTTTCAATTTTGCTGGGTTTTTTCTCGGCGTTTGCCCGTTTGTCTGTTTCTCCCATGCTGCGCCTGACGGCCTGGGTTTATGTGGAGACCATTCGGAATACTCCTCTGCTTATCCAGATTTTTTTGATCTATTTTGTTATTTCACCGGTATTGGATATTTCAGCGTTCTGGTCAGCCGTGATTGCCCTGAGTCTGTTTGAAGGGGCCTATGCGTCGGAGATCATCCGGTCCGGTATTATCAATATTCCAGCGGGGCAGTTTGAAGCGGCCCAGAGCATAGGGCTTTCCGTGCCCGCCACCTATATAAAGGTGATCATTCCCCAGATGCTGCGTCAGACACTTCCCATGCTGGCAGGCCAAAGCGTTTCCCTTATTAAGGATTCCGCCCTGGTCAGTACAATCTCCATATATGATTTGACCATGCAGGGGCAAAAAATAGTTTCCGAGACATTTTTGACTTTTGAAATCTGGTTTGCTGTGGCATTATGCTATTTATCAATTACGGCAACTCTTTCTTTCTTAATCAGACGATTTGAAAATAAAATGAAATATGTCAACTAAAAGAGATACAACTAAAATTCAATCAAGGGAGATCAGGATGAAAAAATTGTTTTATATGCTGTTGGCGGTCTTGGCTTTGCTGGGATATACAATGGCATTTGCCGGTGAAACAGGGATCAAGCTGTCCCGGGAAAGCATTATTGAAAAGATACAAAAAGAAGGAGTCATAAGGGTGGGCATGTCCACCTTTGTTCCCTGGGCAATGAAGGACAAGCAGGGACAACTCATCGGATTTGAAATAGATGTTGCAAAGAAACTGGCCCAGGATATGGGGGTGAAAATTGAGTTTATTCCCACTGCCTGGTCGGGGATTATTCCCGCACTTTTGACGGGAAAATTTGATGTGATCATCGGCGGCATGGGGGTAACTCCTTCGCGGAATCTCAAGGTTAATTTTACCATGCCCTATGATTTTTCCGGCATGTCCATGGTGGCCCATCAAAAAAAAGCAGCCGGCTTTTCCAGTATTGAGGATTTTAATAAAAAAGAGGTTGTCATTGCTGTTCGCATGGGGACCACAGCTGAGCAGGCCGCCAAAAAATTTATGCCCATGGCCCGGTTCAAGCTTTTTGAAAATGAGAGCCAGGCATTACAGGAGTTGAACCTGGGCCGGGTTCATGCAGTGGTCTCCTCCGCCCCCATGCCCGCCTTCCATGCCTTAAAATATCCTGACAAGCTCTTTGTTCCCCTCAAGGAAAATTTTACCAGGGAACCCATTGGATTTGCGCTAAAAAAAGGAGACTATGATGCATTGAATTATTTTAATAACTGGATTCTCAACATGCATTCCCAGGGGTTCTTAAAAGAGAAAAAAGCCTATTGGTTTGAAACAAAAAAATGGGAAAGCCTTATTAAATAAAAATAGGGTAAATAAGAGATACAGTAAATAAGAGATACAATTGTTAAGTAAAAAATCTAATAAATTTAGCCCTGTGGATATGGCAGTGGTCTTGATACTGATCGCTGCCATATCCTTTTTTTTCTCCCGCATGGACACTCTTCTGGACTATAAATGGGAGTGGAACGTGATTCCGGGTTATTTTATGTTCAAGGATCCTGTCACAGGCACGTTCAGGGCCAATATGCTTCTGACCGGATTTTTTACCACAATCCGCTTAAGTGTCTGGGCTACTGTGCTGGGGTTTTTGCTGGGCACCATCTCAGGGATTATGGGGGCAAAGGGATCTTCTTCCCAGCGGTTTGCCAGCCGCCTCTACGTGGAAACCATCCGGAATATTCCCTCCCTGGTATTGGTGATTCTCTTTTATTATTTTGTATCCAGCCAGTTCCTGGATGCCCTTCGCCTGGACCTATGGCTGCGGAATCAATCGGGAGCTTTCCAGGGGGTGGTCAAGTTTTTACTGGCAGGCCCCAGCCGCATCAATGCCTTTGTCTCGGCGGTTGCAGCCCTGGCCATTTATGAAGGGGCATATATCTCAGAAATCGTCCGGGGGGGGATCAATGGGATTGACCGGGGTCAGTGGGAGGCAGCATGGTCTGTGGGGCTGTCTCCTACCAATACCTTTTTACGGGTGATTCTTCCCCAGGCATTTCGTCGGGTGGCGTTTCCCCTGGCCGGTCAGTTTATTTCAACCATCAAGGATTCTGCCATTGTCTCGGTGATTTCCATCCAGGAGTTAACATTCCAGGGCATGGAATTGATGGC
>PIVS01000981.1 GCA_003353855.1 Desulfobacteraceae bacterium | reverse complement strand
GGGCAGGTGGTGATTCAAATGCTCCCCAATGTTCAGCAGGTCACCATCGAGCCTCTGATAAAGGCCACTATACAACCTGGAACATTGGTCTACACCGATGAGTATGCCATTTATAACCGTTTGGATTTAAACTCAGATGCCTCATGGGACAATTGTCATCTACACATAAAGCCATTGGTGAACTTTTGGGTATGCTGAATCGTGATTAATCTCATATAAAAAAGGATTTAAATCCCTCAATGGTCCGGTCAACCTCTGACCTGTCTATATCCAGATGGGTGACCAGACGCAGGTAATTGGACTGGTTAATGATAATTCCTTTCGACCTTAGATGCTCATATAGCTTGAGGATATCTGCTTTGATATCCACAAAAAGAATGTTGGTCTGAACCCCTGTGGGATCAACTTGAATGCCCTTGATTTTTGATAGACCCGCTGCCAGGCGCCGGGCATTTTCATGGTCCTCTTCAAGCCGGTTCACATTGTTTTCCAGGGCATAGAGGCCTGCCGCCGCCAGAATACCTGCCTGGCGCATGCCGCCCCCCAGAACTTTTCGCCATCGCCTGGCTTTTTCAATGATACTTTCAGGACCGCAGAGCACCGATCCTACAGGTGCACCAAGCCCCTTGGACAGGCAGCAGGACACCGTATCAAAATGGCGGGTGATTTTTTGTATGTCCACATTCAGCTTAACCGCCGCATTAAACACCCTTGCCCCATCCAGGTGAAGCATTAGCTCCCGTGCATTGACAAAGTTTCGGGCCTGGGATAGATAGCTCATTGGCAGAACTTTTCCTCCCTGGGTGTTTTCAAGGCATAACAACTTTGTTTTGGCAAAATGAAAATCTTCGGGTTTTATAAACTCTCCCACCCTGTCCAGATCCAGGGTGCCGTCGGGTTCATAATCCAGGGGCTGGGGCTGGATACTGCCCAGCACGGCAGCGCCTCCGCCTTCGTAGCGATAGGTATGGGCCAATTGCCCCACTATATATTCGTCCCCCCGGCTGCAATGGGCCATCAAGGCCAGCAAATTGCTCTGGGTGCCGCTGGCACAGAAGAG
>PIVS01000980.1 GCA_003353855.1 Desulfobacteraceae bacterium | reverse complement strand
GATGACGGCCAGATGAAGGAGACCCATTCCATTTCCGCAGGTCTTGACTACGTGGGTGTCTCCCCCATCCTGGCAGATATGCATGATAAGGGCCTTGCCCGGTTTGAGAGCGCCACCGACGACGAAGTTATTGCCGCCTTGAAACTGACCATGAAAAAAGAAGGACTCATTCCGGCACTGGAATCCTCCCATGCCTTTGCCCATGCATTTAAAGAGGCGCCGGAACTTTCAAGGGATGAGATTATTATTATCAATCAGTCCGGCCGGGGGGACAAGGATATCTTTACAGTGGCCGATGCATTTGATGATCCCAAATGGAAAGAATTCATAAAAACAAAGGCAGAAGAATACCATGCTTGAATCCTACATACGAGAAAAACGAAAACAAAAAGAGATCCTGTTGATGACCCATATTGTAATGGGATACCCCTCCTTTGACTCCTCCTACGAGATTGTCAAACAGATGGTAAAAGCAGGTGTTGACCTCATGGAGCTTCAGATTCCCTTTTCCGAACCCATGGCCGACGGACCGGTTATCCTTCGTGCCAATCAAAGGGCCATTGAAGGCGGGTCCACGGTTCAAAAATGTTTTGACTTTGCTAAACGAGTGGCCCGGGATTTTTCCATTCCCTTTTTGTTCATGAGCTATGCCAATATTCTTTATAAATACGGCATGGAACCCTTCTCGGACCAAATGGCAAATATCAATCTCAAGGGGGCCATTGTACCGGACCTGCCCCCGGAAGAGGGAAAAGATTATCTGGCTGCCATGGCCAAAAACCGTTTGGCCCCCATTTATATTTTCTCCCCGGAAACCTCGGACAAAAGAATGGCTTATATTTCCAGCCATGCCGCAGGCTTTGTCTATTGTTTGGCCAGAAAAGGGGTAACAGGTAAAGCCACCTCTTTTTCCAAGGAGCTTACCGCCTATCTTAGAAGGTGCAGGCAAGCCACCACCCTCCCCCTGGCAGTGGGCTTCGGCGTAAAGGACAAGGCAGATATCGGTTTTTTAAAGGGCAAGGCAGATATTGCCGTCATTGGTTCCCAGACCATCAGGGTG
>PIVS01000429.1 GCA_003353855.1 Desulfobacteraceae bacterium | reverse complement strand
TTAAAACTCTGATGAGGTCGTTCATGGTTGTAAAAATCAAAGTATTCTTTTGTAAACTCGTGACTTGTGTATTGAGATCCTTGATCCGTGTTGAATATATAGAGTGTTCCATGACATCGCAGTTCCCTTTCCAGAGAGGATATACAAAATTCATTGTCCATGGTTATTGATAGCTCCCAGGAGAGGACATAATGACTATGCCAGTCCATGACCGCCGTCAAATAAACGAAGCCACCAGAAAGTGGAATATATGTTATATCCGTACACCACACCTGATTTGATCTGGTTACATCAAAATTCCTCAAAAGATATGGATACACTTTATTTTGGGGATGAGCCTTGCTGGTATTCTGCTTCGGTGCAATGGATTGAATTCCAATTTTTTTGCATCAGTCGCTGAACTCGTTTACGGTTAATCTTATGTCCTTTGCGTCGCAGAACATTGCGAATCTGCCGGGTGCCATAAAAAGGATGATCGGTATATTCATTGTCAATGAGTCTCATAAACTCAAGATTTTTAGGTGTTTCCTGTCCCGCCAGGCCTTCACGGTAATAGCTGGAACGAGGGAGTCCTATCAGTTCTACTTGAAGTTTGCCAACCTTTTGATAAAGACGATCCCGTTCAATCTCGGTTTCTTTTGTTTGTTTTGCCTGGCTATTGCCGAATACCAATGGAAGGGCTTCTATTGCTTTCTTTTTCCACCGATTTACAAGACTTGTATGAATACCGAACTTAGATGCAATTTCATTGACAGTTTGATTCCCTTTTATAGCTGCTAACGCGACCTTGCTTTTTAATTCTTTACTGTAGTTTTCCGTTTCAAGATGAACCCCTTTCTGGTTTCTGGACTGTTATATTTTATCTTAACATATTGTCCAGTTTTCGGGGTCCACTATATAGCAACATCACCGCCCTGATTTTCACAAACATCGAAACCCGGATTGATTGTTGCCTGGAAATATATGTTTTTTAATGAACATTGTTCATTAAAAAAACAATTGACATATATATTTAACTATCATAATTTAAATGTTAAATCTCATTCGCGAAGGGATCTCTCGATAACTTCTAAGAAAAAGGATTTTTCTATGAAAAAGTTCATGTTATTCCTATTTATCGTAGTATCGGTTCCATTCTTTGTTTCCACCTCTTTTGCAACACAGACCCAAGGCATCCAGCGACCCATTGTACTGGTGCACGGATTTATGGGATTCGGCGAGGATGAAATGCTCGGCTATAACTATTGGGGAGGCTTCAACAGCCTCAAGGCCCGTCTTCAAGAACAGGGGTATACGGTTTATGTTGCAGCCGTCGGTCCCGTAAGCTCTAACTGGGACCGGGCATGTGAGCTGTACGCCCAGATTAAGGGGGGACAGGTTGATTACGGCCGGGGCCATTCAAATTATTTTAATCATGACCAGACAGATTCCCTGAAAAGCTATCCAGGATTTTATCCCCAGTGGGACCAGGATAACCCGATTCATCTTATCGGACACAGCCAGGGCGGACAGACCATCAGGCTTCTGGCCCAATTACTTGAGACGGGGCATCCGGGATCTGACAAAGTGGGGTATACCGATGAAAACGAAGACTCCGCCTTATTCCAGGGAGAAAATCAGGGTTGGGTCACATCCATCACCACCCTCTCAACTCCGCATGACGGCACCACCCTTGCCAAAGGGATTGATTATATTCCCTTTGCGCAGAAATTTATTTTAACCATTGCATCGACCATTGGTGTGTTTACAGATGAAGTCGTCTATGATTTCAAACTGGGCCAGTGGGGTCTTGTCAGAAATCCCGAAGAATCATTAAGGGACTATTTTAAAAAGGTCGCAGACAGCGAGGTCTTTAACGGCAGTAACGACATTTCAGCCTGGGACATGGACCCTGTGGACGGTGTGCGTGAGTTCAACGGGTGGGTTGAAGCCCAGTCTGGAATTTATTATTTTTCCCTGTCCACCGAGCAGACCTTTAAAGGCTTCTTTACGGGGTACCACCTGCCGGAACCGAGCATGAACCCAGCGCTTCGTTTGGCAACCTATTTCATGGGATCATATAAGAAAGGTGATATTGACCGGTCCTGGTTTCAAAACGACGGGGTGGTTAACACCGTTTCCATGGATGGGCCAAAACGCGGCAGCAACGATGTCATTGAGGATTATGACGGGACTCCGCAAAAAGGCGTGTGGAATCATCTGGGATGCCAGAACCTGGATCACGGGGATATTATCGGCGTTATGCCCTATCCCGGAGAAACACCGGAGGGGTATGACAAGTTATACGAGTGGTACCGGGATCTGGCCGTCATGCTGATTTCCCTGGAATAAAGACACTCCAAGACTCCGGTATTTCCCCCTACCCTTAAATCAGCCCAATTGAGTCAGGATTCATCCAAGGATACCGGGGACGTTATATGTTTTTTTTAGTCCAGCATTCTGACCTGACCCTTTGGGTCAGGTCAGAATGCGCAAAAAAGCATTTACTTATTTTTTTTTCGTATAAATGTAGGATATAATATGTATATTCACAAAAAGACTAACCGGCAGTTTTACCACTTTAAATGTTCATTTTGGTTTTCTCTTTTAATGATATTTTCTGCAAGTCAGGCAAATGCCCTAATTACACTGGAAGAGTTTGAGGCGAGACAGGCAAGCCATCAGCAGGATACAAAGGACAATCCAGGTGCAAGTTCTATGCCGATATTGGCCGCACTGGATATATCTAACCAAGCTGTAATGGATAATTTAATTCTTGATTATGAAACATCGGCAAAAGCTGATTTTTCTCTGACTAAGCTGATTCGTATTTTGTATTTAACCGATACCTACGATTCACAAATAACAGCCGCTATTGCCAATGCAGCGATTCCATTTACATTGCAAGATGGAGAAGAGCGCTGATATGGTTGACATTTGTCAAGAAAAAATATTACCCCATGCTTGCAAAAAAGGCAGGTCATTTTCTATGTGTCAACCATAATATCTATATCTACTGGTCAGAAAATCATATGATTATGTGGATGTCGTCAGAATGGTTACTCGACCAACACAATAACGAAACGCCTGATACAGGGCCTAGGGAACGAATAGTTCATTTTCTTGACCTCAAAGCCACTTATGGGTTCTATGAATTTCTATCGTCAAGTTATTTTCCGTATACTATGGGGTGTTGCTCAATTTAGCGGACTTTTCTACTGACACATAGATTAAAAGCAAAGCCACAATCGCAGTTAAGCCTTTGCTCAAAGAAGTGCTTTGGGCTACCACCGAACAAGGTCGTTTTTTTTTCCGCAGCAGGTCGTTCGTACACAGACAAATATTGGTTCATCCGATTAACGCGTACTTTTTGTGATAAGATCAAAAAGTTTCAATTTGAAAAATTCAAAATCCCGATATCCATATGCTTTCCGTTTCATAGTTTTTATCTTGTTATTGGTTCCTTCTAAGGGTCCTGTTGAAATAAAAAAATCATAGTAGGCAAGAATTCTAATTTTATGTAGGGATAATGTTTTGGCAAACTTTTTGAGCATAGGTATATTTGAGGCATTGGCAAGATTAATCCAATTGTTGACAACCTTTTCAGCAGTTTCTTTATTGGGCTGATTCCAAATTTGTCTGATTTATTACTTCATATAGTAGACGGTTGATAGGGGTTGATTGATTTGGGTGCGGCTCTTTTGCAACGCGATCGTTATCAAGAAACTTGCCGCCCGATATTCATGAAATGGTTTCTTTCTACCACATACACATACATTGTATAAACGACCCCGCAAAACGCCAACGCTTTATTTATGACTGCAAAAAACTTATGGAAATGGAATTTGATGGTATCGATCTGGACTGGGAATATCCCGGTCCATTCGAGGGCACAAATTTTATGGGGACCCAGGCAGATTACGATAATTCTCTGACACAAATCAAAGAAATAAGAGCAGCCATCGGACAGGATAAATTGATCACTGCAGCTTTTTCAGCTTCCACTGCCAAACTTCAAGGTTTGACTGGCAGGAACTTAATTACCATATGGAGCATTTTAATTTTATGACATATGATTTTTATGGAGAATGGTCTGACATTACAGGGTTCAATTCAAATATTTAATCACCTTTTTCCTGGTTTTCTTGATGAAACTCAAAGCGGTATCAGACCATTTTCAAAAAGTTCATTATATCTGATGTCAGACCGTTTCAGCACCCGCCAATTACTCCGGCTAAAGCTTAAATCCCTGACAAAGGCACTAAACCGCTTTGGAACAAGAAACCCTGGCCAGGCTGCATCCAAATTACAGGGATATGCTTCAAAAGCTTTTACAGCACCAGAACAACATATGA
>PIVS01000428.1 GCA_003353855.1 Desulfobacteraceae bacterium | reverse complement strand
TTTTCCCAGTGGCCGCTCTGTTCCCAGAGTTTCCGGTTGAGCATGACCGGGGTCTTTGTTTCCACATACCCGGCTGCCTTGTGCTCATCCCGCCAATAGTCCAGGAGAGAATTCCACATGTCCATGCCCTTGGCATGGAAAAAGGGCATGCCCGCGGCTTCTTCGTGGAAGGAAAAAAGATCCAGCCGGGTTCCAAGTTTTCGATGATCCCGTTTTATGGCCTCCTCAATCATATGAATGTATTTATTGAGTTTCTTTTTGTCAAAAAAGGAGATGCCGTAGAGCCGCTGGAGTTGTTCCCTTGTCTGGTCTGCCCGCCAATAGGCACCGGAGATTTTTAAAAGCTTGAACCCCTTGATCATACCGGTATGGGGGATATGGGGTCCCCGGCAAAGATCTATGAATTTTCCGTTCTGGTAGAGGGAAATTTCCTGGTCGGTAAGCTCATTGATCAGTTCCAGTTTAAAGGGGTTGTCAGAAAAAATTTCCAAGGCTTCTTCCTTGGATACCACCCGACGTTCAAAGGAGCTTTTGGCTTTGATGATTTTTTTCATCTGTGTTTCAATGGCGCCAAGGTCATCCTCTGAGACGGGGGGCATATCAATATCATAGTAGAACCCATCCTTCACAACAGGACCTATGGTCAGTTTGGCATCTGGGTAGAGAGTGAGCACCGCCTCTGCCATGACATGGGCAGAGGAATGACGCAGGATCTCAAGCCCTTGGTCATCCTTGGCAGTGATGAAGCTTACCGAACTATCTTCTTTGATGGGCAGGCCCAGGTCCAGGAGGCTATTTCCTATCTTTACGGCCACACAATTTCGTGCAAATCCCTCGGAAATGCTGAGAGCAATATCCATTCCAGTGGGTGTATCTTCAAACTGCTTTATTGCATTATCGGGAAATGTTATGGTAATCATCTTATTTTCCATTGTATTTAATTGGTTTTAAATATAAAAATAAGAATTTTAGAAGAAGTGATGTAAACAATCAAGGGAAAAGATGTTGAATTTTAAGTTTGTTGAGTCAGATGGGGAATTGGAAACGATCTGCAAGGGTCTGGGCAGGGAAAAAATCATCGGTGTAGACCTGGAGGCAGACTCCATGCATTGTTTTAAGGAAAAGATCTGTTTGATCCAGATTGCAGGTAAGGATCAGGCATTTCTGGTGGATCCTTTTTTAATCAATGATTTTTCTCCCTTTGTCACACTCCTTGAAAACCAGGATATCATCAAGATTTTTCACGGGGCTGATTTTGATGTCAGAAGTTTGGACCGGGAACTGGGGTGCCGCATAGAAAACCTCTTTGACACGGAAATTGCCTGCAGGTTTTTAAATGTCCGGGAGCGGGGTCTTGGTGCTCTGTTAAAGGAGCATTTTGATGTGTTTGTGGATAAGAAATTTCAAAAGGTGGATTGGTCCCGGCGTCCTTTAAAGGATGACATGATTGCCTATTCTGTTGGGGATGTGGCCCATTTGATTGAACTCCATGACAGGATAAAAGAGCGGCTTGAAAAGATAAACCGGCTTTCCTGGGCAAAGGAAGAATTTGAGGCCCAGGCCAGTGTAAAATATGAGTCCAACCATAAATTGCCCCTGTTTAAAAAATTTAAGGGGGCCGGAAAAATGGACAACCGGACCCTGGCGGTGCTGGAAAACCTGCTCCAGGTCCGCATGGGCATGGCAAAAAAAAAAGATCTGCCCCTGTTTAAAATCATATCCAACCAATCTCTCCTGTCCCTGGCCACCCATCGCCCCAAGGCCGTGGAAACAATGGTTTCCATACGGGCTCTGAGTAAAAAGCAGGCAGACATGTACGGTGTCTTGTGCCAGGAAGCCATTTCATCTGCCCTGGCCCTGTCCCACGTGGAGTTGCCATCCTACCCCAAAGTCAGGATGCCCAGGAAAAATCCCCAGGTGTTGGAACGTATCAATCTTTTGAAAAAAATGCGGGAAAAATTAAGTGTCTCCATTGGCATGGAATCGGGTTTTTTAATTAACAATAACCTGATCTCGACCGTTGCATTTGAGAATCCCCGTACCAAAGCGGTACTTGAAAATTTGGAAAATATCCGGAACTGGCAGGTGGAAGCTCTGGGGGATGAGATTCTTAAAACCCTTGGTCATAGCAGTTGATTTTTTTGAATAATTCGGAACAATTTAAAGGTGAGTTTTTATGAAACTTAAGTTTTCCAAAATAGAAGGCCTTGGCAATGATTTTGTGATTTTGGATGACCGGGAGGGGCAGATTGAAGCGGTCATACCCTACCCGGATCTTGCCAGAAAATTATGCGACCGGCATTTTGGCATTGGCGGGGACGGCATTATTCTGGCCCGCAAATCCATGGACCATGATATTCGGTTTGTGATCATCAATTCCGACGGGTCAGAGCCTGAAATGTGCGGAAACGGCATGCGGTGTTTTGCCATGTATCTCTATGAAAACAAAATATTGACCCAAAAATCCATGCGGATTGAAACCCTCGCCGGCACCGTTATATCCGAGGTCTTTGTGGATGGGAGCAACAGGGTCACATCGGTGAAAGTGGACATGGGAAAGCCTGTTCTGTCCGCAAGAGAGATTCCCTTTATCTGTGATCATGAAACCGGCATTGAGGAAGTTGTTGAAACAAGTGCAGGTCCCCTTGCCGTCACCACCGTGTCCATGGGAAATCCCCATGCCGTGATCTTTGTCCCGGATATAACTGTGGTGGATGTGGAGGGGATTGGACGGGCCGTTGAAACCCATGAACGGTTTCCCGAAAAAACAAATGTTGAGTTCATTGAAGTGGTCAGTGACATTGAGCTTAAAATGAAGGTCTGGGAGCGGGGGGTCGGCATCACCCTTGCCTGCGGTACAGGGGCCTGTGCTTGCCTTGTGGCGGCAGCTCTTACAAAAAGAACCAGGAACCGGGCCGTTATTCATCTGGCCGGCGGGGATCTTGACATTCACTGGGATAAAGAGAGTGGCCATATATTTAAGTACGGGCCGGCCGCCCAGGTTTTTGAGGGCAGTATCTTTATCTGACTTTTCCGATTATGGGCCAGAATATCTGAAATGTTGAACCCCGGCTGATCTCACTGGTTGTTTGTCTAAAACCATGGTGTTTTTTAACAATACCGTCGACCATGGACGACCCTAACCCGAGTCCCTTCATCGGAATTTTTGGTTGTGAAATAGGGAGCAAATATTCTTACCCGGGTTTCTATTTTCTTCTGCCAGGTAATATCCTTGAAATTTATAACAAATCCATTGTTTGATTCCTTAAAAAGGTAGATCTGAATTCGATGCGTTTTGACTGGCCGTCTTTACAGTTTATTTGAAATTCCCGATTCTTTCCCATGCCCGGGGTGTGTCCGAAAATATCGGCGGCAATGAGGATCTTCATATCAGTTAATCAGGGGGGTACAAAGGTCCATACCCCCTTGTCCATTCCCAGAGGGTTTGCATTACAGGACCAGGGATTCCGAGGCAAGGGAAGCCACGGTGTCCACCTTTATATCCAACTTAAAATGATTGGACAATTCCCCCAGCTGGCGGTGGCAGGAGAGACAGGCCGTGGCCAGGTGATCAAGCCCCGTGGCTTTCATCTGGTCTGCCTTGGCTTTGCCCGAGATCATCCGTTTTTTGGTGGTGGTGCTGTCCTGGAGAATACCGCCTCCGCCGCCGCAGCAGATCCCGTCTTCCCGGTTGGGAGTCAGTTCCACCACCCCGTTGCAGCACAGGGCCAGCAATTCCCGGGGGGCATCATAGCCGCCTGATTTTCTGGCAATATTGCAGGGGTCATGATAGGCGATTTTATGGGGATGGAGTGACCGGTCAAATTTAAGGACACCTTTTTTTGCATATTCAAGGGTCAGTTCCGGAATACTCATAACATTGAAAGAGGGTTTTCTGCCCAGAAGTTCTGGCAGCAGGAATTTGAGTACATGGTAGCCATGGCCGCATTCGCTTAATACCAGGGTTTCGATGCCAAGTTTTTCCGCCGGCTCAACCACCATGGAAACTATTTGTCTAACAATTTTGTCCTTGCCCACAAAATATCCCCAATTGGTGACATCGGTGTGAAAAGAGGACATGGTCCAGGTTTCCTTCATGGCATAAAAGAGTTTTCCCATGGCCGTCAAATGGAGCAGGTTAATGCCCAGTTCTCTGGGGTTGGGCAGGTAGAGAAATTTGGATCCCGCAATGTCATGGGGGATCGTGGCTTTTGGGTCATCCACCTCATCCACAAATTCTTCAGACACCCATTCAACGGTTTCCACAAATTCTTCCCGGGTCAGCCCATTGACATCCCCTGTTTCCAGCCGGGATTTGATGCCTTTTTCAATGTC
>PIVS01000979.1 GCA_003353855.1 Desulfobacteraceae bacterium | reverse complement strand
GTGCTGATTTTCCTCATTGATCCAGAAAAAGAATTTACCGAAATTTTACAGGCAGGTCGTATCGGCACATCCGGAGAAAGCTATGCCTTTAACCGCCAGGGGCAGCTTATCAGCGAAAGCCGTTTTGATAACAATTTAAGGGATATCGGGTTAATCGGCCCGGCACAGAGGGGAATACTTAATATTGCCATTCGTGATCCCGGGGGCAATATGCTTGAAGGATTTGTCCCAAAAGCCGGGCTGGATCAGCAGGCGCTGACCCTGATGGCCGCAAGTGCGATTAGGGGCCAAACGGGCTTAAACCTTGATGGGTATAATGACTATAGAGGCGTTCTGGTTATCGGTGCCTGGATTTGGAATGAAGCCTTCGGCTTTGGCCTTACCACGGAGATGGATGTTGCAGAGGCCTATATATCAATTAAGAATATCAAACGCCAGACACTGGGCAGTATCCTTATTTCCCTGGGCCTGCTTTTAATCATGACAGCCATCTTTGTCTGGGGCCGTATCCGCACATCCATGGCCAATGATAAGCTTCGTATCAGCGAACACAGGATCAGCGAACAGCTTGCCTATCAGTCTGCCTTGCTGGATGCGATTCCCAATCCGATTTTTGTGAAAGATCAAGATACGGTCTTTACCAGTTGTAATCAAGCCTATGAAAAGGTATTCGGCGTTTCCCGTGAACTATTTGTGGGGAAAACCGTGCTGGAACTGAACCATCTACCCAAACAAGTACGCAACGCCTTTCAATGGGCAGACCTTAAGCTGCTGGAAGAAAAAGGATTCACAAAAGAAGAGCTCACCCTCAACGATGGAGAAAATGTCCCACGGGAGATGATGTACTTTCGGCAAACCTTTGATAACCTTGACGGTCAGTCCTCTGGGCTTATCGGGGTTTTAATTGATATTACAGATCGGAAAAAAGCCGAGACAGCGGTTGCTGTGGCGGAAGAAAAAAGCCGTCTGCTTTTAGAGTCTGTGGGGGATGGTATTTTCGGGGTTGGCAATGACGGGCTTGTCAACTTTATCAATTCAGCCGGCCTTCGAATGCTGGGTATAGA
>PIVS01000978.1 GCA_003353855.1 Desulfobacteraceae bacterium | reverse complement strand
ATCTGTGATGCCAAAAAACCTTTGTGTGAAATTTGCCCCATGTATGATATCTGCCCCACCCGGGGTAAAACTTAATTTTTAAATCGAGTCTTGTGAATACTGATGCTTCCGGTTTTTTTCAAACTGTGTCCCGATGACAAATTAAGGGTTTTGGGTTTTAGCCTCCTTCTTCAAAGGATGAACGGTTGTTTTTGATCATTGGTTTTCCTTTGCAAAAATTAAAATCCGTCCTTGTTTGTTTTCTTTTTCACTTGCCAGGGTGTTAGAAAAGATCTCTTTTTCCAACAGATCTTTCGAGCTTGCTTAAAAAAATCATGTATCCCTACAGAGCATTAAAATAATTTGTATCCGCTTGGGTAAGAAATGTTCTTGCATCAAGTACCTCAGAAGAGGTAGGAACCTGCTGCCGGTACTGAAGGTTTGAAATCCGCCAGTTCTCCTTTGCCTTGGCAAGGGATTGTCTGGCGGTATCAATATTTTTATTTGTATAGTGGACCCCAATGTCAAGACAGTTTTTTGCACAAATTAAGCGTCAATATCGGATGAATTATCCGATCAAATTTTATCTAATTTCCAAATACCGTTTTTAACCTCCATTTTTTATTTTTCAAGGATTGATTGCTTGTAATTTTGACCGACTTTGATAATATACCCGTGCCAGTTCGGAGGATAGGGCTCTGCTGGGAAGCAACCTGAGCAGGCGTTTGGGCCTTGAAGCTTTGGTGAGGTCGTTCATGATTATAAAAATCAAAGTGTTTTTTCAGGGCCTTGCGTAGCTGCTCAACGGATTGAAATTCGTTTACGTAAATTTCTTCATACTTCACACTGCGCCATAGCCGTTTCGATAAAGATATTGTCCATACACCGGCCTTTTCCGTCCATACTGATTTTAATATCCTTATCTTTCAGGACTTTTATAAATTCGTGACTTGTGTATTGTGATCCTTGATCCGTGTTAAAGATATAGGGTGTTCCATGATATCTTAGCGCTCTTTCAAGAGCGGATACACAAAACTCACTATCCATGGTGATTGAAAGCTCCCAGGAGAGGACATAACGACTAT
>PIVS01000427.1 GCA_003353855.1 Desulfobacteraceae bacterium | reverse complement strand
TTTTGAAAAAATTTGATATCCCCTATTATGTCACCGTGTCCTCTGCCCACAGAACCCCGGACCAGGCAGCCCAACTGGCAAAACAAGCCCGGAGCAAAGGAGTAAAAGTGTTGATCTGCGGTGCAGGCCATGCAGCCCACCTGGCCGGTGTCATTGCCGCCCACACAACCCTGCCCGTCCTGGGAGTTCCCATTGATTCCTCGGCTCTTAAGGGCATGGACAGCCTTTTGGCAACGGTCCAGATGCCCCCGGGCATTCCTGTGTCCACCATGGCAATAGGCAAATCAGGCGCCTATAATGCCGGTATTTTTGCCGCCCAGATTCTCGGGGTTGCAGATCCTGTAATGGCTGAAAAGCTTGCAGACTTTAAACAGGAAATGGCAGACAAGGTAAATAAAAAGGCCCGTACATTTGCCTGACCAAATAGAATCGGATAGGGCAAAAATAGTCCGGGTGGACGCCTTGAATCCAGAAGACCCAACAGGTTCTGCCCGCCCGGACCACACCGACCCTATCATTGAGGCCGGAAAGATCATCCTCAACCAGGGCGTTGTGATCTTTCCGGCCCAATGTCTCTATGGGGTGGCAGCCAATGCCCTGAACCCCGGGGCCATCCAAAAAGTTTTTAACCTCAAGGAACGCTCCTTATCCAACCCTATCCTTGTCCTGGTCCAGACCCCAAAAGAGGTTAAACCTCTTGTAAAAAAGGTGCCTGATTCAGCCCGGATACTCATGGACCGGTTCTGGCCCGGCAGCTTAACTCTTATTTTTGAGGCAGCCGACCATGTTTGTCCTCTTCTCACCGCCCATACACAAAAAATCGGTATCCGGGTTCCGGCCCACCCCGTGGCATGCGCCCTGGTGGAACAGGTGGGAGGACCCATTACCGGCACCAGTGCCAATCTTTCAGGCCAGCCGGGCGCAAGGCTTGTGACCCAGCTTCCCCCTGCCATGGTGAAAGGATCAGACATGATTTTAGATGCAGGCCCCCTCAAGGGAGGCCAGGGTTCATCCATTGTGGATGTCACCACAGATCCCGTCCGCATTCTCCGTCAGGGAGCGATTAGTTCAAACGAAATCCTTCAGACCCTCTCCCCTTTGGCCCGGACATGAATCAGGGAAAAGCAGCCATAAAAATGAGTCCTCTTGGGATCTTTGATTCCGGTGTCGGGGGACTTTGTGTTTTAAGAGAAATCAAAAAACTTCTTCCCCATGAATCTATTCATTATTTTGCAGACAGCATCAATTGCCCCTATGGATCAAAAACAAGACAGGAGGTTCTGTCTTTGTCCAGAAAAAACATTGAGTTTCTTCTGAAACTTGACTGCAAATTGATTGTTATTGCCTGCAATACCGTCACTGCCGTGGCCATTGACAGTTTCAGATCAGAATATAATATTCCCTTTGTCGGCATGGAGCCGGCATTAAAACCTGCTGCCCTGCAAACCAAAAGCAAAAAAATCGGTATCCTTGCCACAGAAAACACCATTAACGGCAGGCTTTTTAAGCAAACCCTTGAAAAACATGCCACCGGCCTGGATGTTTATATTCAACCCGGATATGGCCTGGTCGAACTTGTTGAAAATAAAGCCCAGAACAGTGACCAGGCCCAAAGCCTTCTGAAAAAATACCTCTTTCCCATGATGGATAAAGGTGTAGATACAATTGTACTGGGCTGCACCCATTATCCTTTTTTAACGGAAATGATCAAAAAGGTTACAAAAAATCGTGTCACCATCATTGATCCTGCTGCTGCCGTTGCCAACCAGACAAAAAAAATGTTGATCAAATTTGATTTGGCCTCAAACAGCCAAAATCATCCCCTGTTCAATTTCTCGACAACAGGAGAAAAAAAGATTGTTGAAACTTTTATCGAGAATACAATGAATACGCCTTACACCCTTGAACAGATAAATATTTAAACCAAAAATAACCCGTAAAGCAAACCAGGGCCGTATAATTTCATTGACAAAAGGCTGATTATCCTTTAAAAAAAGACTTTCCATGCCGGAGTGGTGGAATTGGTAGACGCAGAGGACTCAAAATCCTCCGGGCGCAAGCCCTTGCGAGTTCAAGTCTCGCCTCCGGTACCAGCTTCTAAAAAGGGTTTAGCCGTTTTCGGTTAAACCCTTTTTGTTTTTGATATTCGTACTGGCAATCAAATGGCAATCATTCCCTGCCCACCCCAAAAAAAAACAAACAGTCTATTTTTTTCAAGAAAAATGCAAACGAGTCATCCAAAAAGAAAATTCTTCCAAAAAAATATAACAGGGCTGTTTTGCTCCGAACGTTGCATAGCGTTTTTTTTGAAGGTAGATATCACGGCAATGGATCTACATTGAAGAAAAAGCACTGACAGTTCCCGGTTCACCATCCCCCAGAGAAGAACTGAACCCTCAAAACACCTCTTCAACGGATACCAATCAACACCATCGTTAACGGCCCCATACCCCTCTCGCAGCCGTTTATGTAATCCCCAAGGCAAACTTTCATAAGAATCCCCCATGAAAGGACAAGCCCCCAATTCCCCGACCATGACAAATGATTCCAACTTCACGGACAACCTGGGCCTGATCACAAACAAACTCAATGTATTTTTTTTATCAAAGTTCAGGCTCAACATGATCCAACATCCACCATCCGGCATATCCCCGTTATTTATACTACGATGCCTTTTTATGGCATAGCTGGCCACCTGCGGGATGTAACGATTTTGATTCTGCCTTGCATATGGTATAGCAGAAGTTGCGTTTACATATTCTCCGCAAAACTGGATGGAATTTAAAAGGAAAATGAGACTTAGCGGAGGCATTTAATGGGAAAAATTACTTGTGGAAAGCATGTATAAAATATGAATTTGGAGTTGCAATGGTCAAGCTTTTCGGCAGGCTTGTTTTTATCAAAACTATTGACATGGTATTGGGAGTTAGAGTTGACGCAAAAATTTATAATAAAATTTAGTCTCTTTTTTGAACGAATTTTAGGAAAGCCCTACCAATTAAAAACAATTTTCAATAAACGACTGAATAAAGGCAGGAACCCAAACGGAGGCGGTAATGGCAAGAGCTGATTTGTTAACCAAATTGGTAAGTTTTGGTGTCAGCGGTGATAAGGCACGTTTCCGAAAGGTGGCAGAGACCATTATTGCAGAAGAACGAGCAAAACAGCATACTGTTCTTGCAGACAAGCTGACAAAAATTTTGCGGCAAGCTAAACCGGAGCCGACGTCAATGAATAATGGAAATATTGCCTCTGTATCGACCCACCGCATTGACAACTTACTCCATGATGTATCCCCTCAAAAGCGGTTAGAAGATTTGATTTTACCCGAAGATGTAGAACAAATCTGCCGAGAAGTTGTAAAGGAACACCATCGAGCAGATCTACTCCGTTCTTATAGTCTTGAACCAAGGAATAGACTTTTATTTATTGGGCCGCCGGGAAACGGAAAAACTTCTTTGGCTGAGGGTTTGGCCGAATCCTTGATGGTTCCACTGTACATTGTTAGATACGAAGGGGTTGTAGGTACCTATCTCGGCGAAACCGCCGTTCGACTGAAACGTTTAATTGAGCATGCCTGTACCCGGAAATGTGTTCTGTTTTTTGATGAATTTGAAACCCTTGGGAAAGAACGGGGCGATATCCATGAAACGGGAGAAATAAAGCGTGTGGTTAGTTCTTTACTAATGCAAATCGACACATTGCCAAGCCATGTTGTAGTTATAGGGGCTACCAATCATCCCGAACTACTGGACCGAGCAGTGTGGCGTCGATTCCAGGTTAGAATGGTGTTGCCTGAACCAACCAGGGTAAGGATAGAGGAATGGTTTGAGCGTTTTCAAAGAAGGCTTAATATTGAACTTGGATATACTTCCGGTACATTGGCCAAAAAACTATATGGCTTTAATTTTGCCGAAATAGAAGAATTTGGGACCACTGTTTTTCGCCAATATGTGCTGGAACAACCCAACGCTAAAATGAAGGAAATTATTAGCCGGACTATAAAACAGTGGGCTACTCGATCAGTAAAAGTTGAACAGGAAAAATGAGGGATTAAATAATGACTGACTTACCACTTCTATTGTTTCCATCCCCAGAGAATGCAGGGAAGACCAAGGGACGCCCTGCTTTCCCCGAATGCATAAACCGTCTGCGGCACGGCAAGGAGATCGCTTCTCACCAATTTTCCAACAATTACAAAATTCGTTTGACGAGCGACGGGTAGAGTTACAACAAACATCCGCCGGAATTGATCCAGAACAGGTTTTGGTTATTGAAATAATCGGTAATATTGAAAATTTTGCAAATGCGGTTAAAAAAATTCCTGGTTTGGAATGGATG
>PIVS01000426.1 GCA_003353855.1 Desulfobacteraceae bacterium | reverse complement strand
TTCACCTATAGGGATCTTGAGGATCTTCTAAAAGCAGCCACCGGCTGGGACTGCACCATGTTCGAACTCATGAAGGTTGGGGAAAGGCGGGTCACCATGCTGCGCCAGATCAATGCAAGACAGGGATTTACCCCAGAAGATGATATTCTTCCCAAACGTTTGTTTGAAGCACTGCCCGACGGACCGGCCAAGGGCCGGTGTGTGGACGAAGACGCATGGCCTCTAATGAAGAGCCAATATTATGAGTTCCTGGGCTGGAACCCGGAAACCGGCAACCCCAAAGAGGGCAGGTTAAGGGAACTGGGCCTGGAGTGGGCCATATAAAACTATTCCTGAATCTTTTCTGGAGGTTCATTTTAAAAATGTGAATCACAGACAAGCTTACCAATCAGGGTTTCCGGCAAATGCCGGAAACCCTGATTGGGCGGTAATTTATTCCAATACCCGGTGCCATGATCATATCAATGATAATCAGATCCATGGTATGGTCCGTGAGAAAAATAAGGGCCTCTTCACCGCTGGCACAGCACCATACCTGGTAGCCCAGCCGTGTCAGCAGTTTTTCTGCAATATCCAGTTGGGCGGGCACATCGTCAATGACAAGAATTTTTTCATGGCCGCCCGCAAGATCTCTGATATCGGTTTCAATGGTTTTTTTGACCTGTGTTTCAGAGCTCGACGGGAAAAAAAATTTTATACGTGTTCCTCGTTCAACAACAGAATCCACCTGGATAAACCCCTTATGATCATTAACTGTCCCCAGCACCACGGACATACCAAGGCCTGATCCGCTCATCCCCTATATCTCCAAATAAGTGGACTGCCGTACCTTCGGGTCAAAGGATTTGATGATACCATATATGGTGGTGTGAAATTTATTGAAAAAATGAAAGTTTGTGTACCGAACTCTTGACTTGCCTTCTCATGGAAGACATAGTCCACAGTGAAAAAACTTAAAGATACCTATACAAATCACAACCGTTTTCCGGTAAAAATTGAAGCCATAATGATGCAAGTTACCTTGACTCTCGAAGTTCACTGATCACCTAAAGCTAATTAATATTACAGCGATGATACTACGCCGTGCAATCCGGCCCTCTACCCATGGGCTTGATCTTTGAAAAAAGTCTGGCACAATTTGCACTGACATTAAAAAAGATTGAAAAGATTGTAATCACTTCATTTTTATTTTATATATGGTACATATTTTCTCACTAAAACTCGATGATCAAGTTTTCTAAGAAGCCATTTTGTATTTAAGCGACTCTGTAGGCTTAAAATTGCTTATGTCTTTTGAGACCATATGCTTTTTTGAACTTTTAAATTCGAGTAAATTTTGTTTCATTTTTGTAAATTTATCATCCAACTCTTCATATGGATCAGGTGAATCAAGAATATCGGTGATAAACAAAAATAAGCTTTCAATATTTGTTTGACGTCGCAGGCAACCAACAGTAAATGCGGGGAGTTTGTTTTTAAAGCGGGCTATTTGGTCCGGATGAAAGGAAAGGCAATGATCAACCAGCAGGCTCAGAATCAGGCCTCTGCGAGATCCCTTTTCACCTTGCAGCTTGGTCAGTGTTGCCCATCCTTCATTGGCTTTCCAGTCCTCGATCAAAACCTCTACGAGCCATCTTTGTGAATACGCTTCTACAATATCAATAGTTCTCCAGCTCAGGTCAGAAGCAATAATATATCGATATTCATTTTCTCCTTCATATTTAAGTGCAATAACAAAAACTTTTTTGCCAAAGCTACAAACATGCATCCTTGCACTTCCTATAGTAACCTTTTCTGTTTTGCCCCCACGGATACGCATTTTTTGGGGTACGCCAGGATGCTTTGAAAAATAATAATCTACCTTTTGTATTCGATTCCGGACAAATACATTCTGAGACTTGCGAATTTGGCTAATTATTTGAGCGTTTTTATAAGTTTGTCGTTTTCTTTTTTCCATGCAGTATACTCAGGGTCTGGCATGTAAAATTCAACACCCACAGGAATGGTTATCGTAGGGGTGACCAACACCATAAAGACCAACCCTTGCACTTGATCATCGAGTAACACTTTTTCTGAGATTTCAAAAAGGAGAATGTGTTATGAGCAAAGCAAATTTTACCCAGAAACACTGGAAAGTTCAAAATGATATTTATCTTGTTATAGCAAAGGGTTATTGAGATTTTCGTGGGGAATTTACCCTGTTTGGGTTTTTTTTGTCCAAGATCGCAAAGTTTCCGGCGACCACACTCAAACTGTTCCTACATTTGAGAAATAAAATCTATAACTCGATGATCCAGTTTTTTAAAATTGACATAGAATTGCAATGTCAGTTATTATCTCCATGCTAACAATTAGCCTTATATTTGAGAGAGGGTGACGGTTTCAAACATGCTTAGGCATAATTTATATTTCATTTAAGGAGAAATTGTATGTTTTGTTTTAGAAAAAGATGGTTTTTGTGGTGTTTTATTGGTTTGTTTCTGTGTTTAAGCCACTCAAGCAACGCCGAGGATTCATTCCTTGACTTAGTTGGTGTTCATGGGGATGAGCGTTCTGGAGTATTGGAGAAAATCTTGGAAGAGAATTTCTTTGAAGAAGGTCGTGAGTTGATTAAAAAGGAGACATGGCGGGATAAAGCTCCATCGGTGACTACAGAGCAAAATAAAATCGTCACCAAGAACTTGAAGGAGATTCAAGTTTATTTGAAGGAACGTGCTGAACTCTTCAACAACAAACTTCCTGAAAACGTCAAGCTAAGGCATTTTATCTGGCCTCCGGAAGATAAGTGGCCGGATGGAGAAGATGAGGCTCCGGAATACTGGCTTTTTGGATTTCGGATCGGTAATGGAGATAAGGTGATTAGCATTATCAATCATCTTGACACAGTGCAGGCCAGTAAGGATGATAGTTGGGGGCCGTTCAACCCTAAGATTGAACAACGAGAATATCTTGGTAAAGACACCAATTTTTGGGTCGGTAGAGGGACGATTGACGATAAAGGACCGGCTGTTGCCGCTTTCAGTGTCCTGCGGGCAATTGCCGAAACCTATGCCAATGATCCGGAAAAACTGAATAAGGTGACTTTGGAGGTGATTTTTGATTCCTCGGAAGAGACCGATATGGCCACTCCTCACTATCTGAAAGATGACAACGTCAAAAAACCAGATTTTGGCATTGTCTTCGATGCTATGTGGATTATCCGAGCGGAAAAAGGAATAGAACGACCAGTATTTACTGTAAATATAGGTCAAATGCCAACTCAAGGTCTTTGGATTGAAACACTTGCAACACCAGAACAGTCGCCAGTTAATCAAATTCCAAACAACGCCATTGCGATTATTCAGGGTGAAACTGAGGAAGTTGCTAAAGCTTTTGCTAACACGGTTAAAGATAAATATTATAATTACCCGCCTGATGATCCTAACTATCATCAGGCTGAATTGGCAGTGGAATTAACTAAAGGTAAACCAATTGTTAAGTTGACAACTAAAGTAAAAGGCGCACAACATGGTTCGGCTCCCCAAGAAAATCGTGAATATGGAGCCAATCCCTTAGTTTCGCTCATTAATTTTTTGGCGCACTTGGCCGATAAGCAAGAATTAAGGCATAATGGTTACACTCGTATGAGCCAATTTGCTGCTTGGATGTGGGGAACCCATGTGTTTGGTGAAGACCATCCATCGCTTTATGCTGATGATTGGTTATTTAAAAAAGGTAATGGCACTACATATGCGGTGACTACCATTAGTTTGGAAGAACGTTTGCAACAAACAAAAGTTAAACTCGAAGTTGATATGCGTTATGCTCTGAAACATCATAGAGAACCTTTAGACGACACCAAGGATGGTACTTTACCGGGGATTTCCACCTTCGTTAAAATACTCCCTGAGTTGGTAAATAAATTCAATAAACAAGTGCAGGGGCCAGAAATCAGTGTGACCACCAAAACGATTGTTGGACCAGAATTTCGGCGTGCAGACAATTCCAATCTAGTAGCACTTAGGCAAGCCTATAAAGAAATTATGGGGGAATCGGCACCACTAATTGCCATAGGTGGTGGCACTGATTCTAAAGGTTTCAAAGAATTGCTAGCAGCTGGTGCTTTGTTTGGTGACACCTTAGGTCCTCCTATCAATTTTCACGGCATTAATGAGGGTGCTCCTCTTCCAGACATTTACAACAGTGCCCGTATTTTTTATCAGCTATTAGTGAATGAGATTAACAAGAAGGCTCATGTCGCGTTTTGAGGTCTTACTTGATCATCACCTCAATCAGTGAGTGCAGCAGGGATTTCCCTCGTTTACCGACATTATGAACGAACTCAAAGAATCCGAGGTAAAAAGG
>PIVS01000425.1 GCA_003353855.1 Desulfobacteraceae bacterium | reverse complement strand
TCTGTCTGGGGAGTAATGGGATATGCTGCCACAACATCGGGGCGGGCAAGTTTCGCTGCAATGGCTGCTGCCCCGTTTCCTGTAATCACCTTAATCTGTGTTTTTGTCTTTGCTTTTGTATTCATTTTTTGTAATCCCCCTCTGATATCATGGCAATGGCATCTTTGGGACATTCCTTGGCACAGATCCCGCATCCTTTACAGAAACTCAAATCTGCCTCAAAATGGGTATCCCCCTTCATCTCAACCACCTGGATGGGACAATATATGGCACAAAACCCGCAGAATATACATTTATCCTTATCCACCACCGGACGCTTGGTTCGCCAATCTCCGGTATCGCTACACATCAACGAATCATTTGCATCAGACCACGGGCCTTCATGCTTAAAATACTTATGTGACGGCATACACCCCCCTTGTTTGCGAATATGACAACCCTTTATGAAACTACTGCTTATGAAACCACTTCACTTATTGTATCTATTTCATAGCTGTTAAATAGCGATAAACTAATTATAGTGTCAAGTAAAAAATTTTCTACAGCCTCAACAGAACAGGATAATTAAATAATAAGAAGCGGCACTTATAGGATTCACGCAGGTTTCATAATATTCCAATTAGTTGATAGATCAACTAATTCATTCTGTCTTTGATCCTGGCTCTAATTTATGAGAAAACAATTGATGGTGCCAGGACAACTTGACAAGGGAAATTACGATTTTTTTTACCCGCGACTGGTTGTCACAATACCAATAAAAATGAGCAGCATACTATAAAAACGGCTCTTTTCCATTTCGTGTGTGTAAGTCATGTTTATTACTTAATCGCCACATTCGGGTTTAACGCTTTAAAATTCAAATCGCCGGTTACCAAGAAAACTACTATTCTGAAGTTTCGAAAAGTTCTGAATCCCAATGGTTTTTGATAGTTTTGGCAATTTTAATAATCGGATCAAAACGACTATGAGTTGCCCAAAAGTATCATTTTTTTCAACAAGGGCTTGAACGGGCATCCATCCAAATGATCATCAAGCGTCTCAACATGGATATTTCCCAGTTCCGGGATCGGTAATAAAAGGGCTATTCCCGCCGGCAATGGGTTCAAGACTGGTCTTTTTGCGGTTTTTTTTGATGAGAAATATTTTTTACTTGACCTTTCAATGGCATTCAGATATTGGTTGGATCGATTTTTATTAACAATAAGAGAAACATGAAACAGGCCATTGAAAGGAATCAAGATCCTGTGGAATTTAATACAGTCTTTCATGAAACCCTTGTCAAAGCCACTGATAATTTTATCCTCTGGTCGGTTTACCATACCCTGGATCATCTATTGGCTGAAAGCCGAACCGCCGATGTTCAATCACCTACCAGGACAAAATTGTCTGTGGCGGCCCATGCAAAAAATTCTCATCGCACTGGAAACCGGGGATTCCGCTGCTGCTGTACGGGCCAGGACCCTTTACATGGCCCGGATCGAACACTATTTAACTATTTCTGATGAGGAAACTCCATGATTATCATTATATTATACATAGCCATCGGCGCCGTTGCCGGTACATTGGCCGGTCTTCTGGGAATTGGCGGTGGTCTGGTAATTGTACCCATGCTCACCGTTGTCTTCACAAGCCAGGGAATCCCCCATGACTATATTCTTCATATGGCCCTGGGAACCTCCCTTGCAAGTATATTTTTCACCTCAATTTCAAGCACGTTTTCCCATCATAAAAGAGGGGCTGTTGTCTGGCCTGTGGTCGGTAAAATCACACCGGGAATCATGGTGGGGACCTTTGCGGGTGCCTGGATCGCCTCCATGCTGTCCACAAATTTTTTAAAAGGTTTTTTTGGTATCTTTCTGATCTATGTGGCCACCCAGATGCTCATAGGTATAAAACCTAAATCAACACGAAATATACCCGGCACAGCCGGGATATTTTGTGCCGGAAGTATTATCGGGGTATTCTCCAGTCTGGTGGGGATTGGCGGAGGAACCTTGTCTGTTCCCTTTCTGGTCTGGTGTAATACAAAAATTCATAGGGCAATCGGTACTTCTGCCGCCATTGGCTTGCCCATAGCCGTGGCCGGATCCCTGGGGTATATCATCAATGGAATGGGGATATCCGGGCTTCCGGCCCTGTCCCTGGGGTTTGTGAACCTGACGGCACTTACAGGTATTGTTGCCGCCAGTGTCCTAACCGCCCCTTTTGGGGTAAGACTTGCTCATAGTATGCCCATTGATAAGCTAAAACGCATTTTTGCCATACTTCTTTATATTGTCGGGACTAGAATGCTGGTTTCAATCTTTTTTTAACCCCTAATTCCGATCCGCCATGAACCCAAGCCTTTGGTATTGGCAATATGCCATGCCATCCAAAGCAGATACTTGATTCCAAAGCACCGGTGGGACAGCTTTTCACACACTCAGGATCCCCCTGGCACAAAGGGAAAAAAGAAAAAAAGATTATAGTTGAATAAAATATTTGGTATAAGATATATGGCCCCTGCGGTGTTCGTGATTGCACAAAAGACTTTGCCCTTCCTGTAATAGTCTTCTTTTCAAAGGAAATGTTTCAAGCCTTGCGATGATATGTCCCAGGTGCAATGAGTTTGTAAAAATACCCAAGGCTGTTCAAAGTTCAGACTCTTGAAGATAAAGGGTGTTACACAAAATAATATCCGCCATAAAGATCTGATCATATGGTTCTTTTGAATAGGGAATTAATAAATTCATCACATACAATGATTCGATTACTTTTTCGTGTCTAATCTAATGGTGCAAATGATCCTCAATAAATTTTCGAATAGCTTTCCGAGTGAGAAAAACCCCGGAAAGAATATCCTTTTCAATCTTTAATGCAGGGAACATCCGAATTCCCTCACTCCAAGCGAGTTTATAATCAAAGGCAACCTCGATTGAAGCCAATTCAAGTTCAGGGTACTCTTGATCCAGCTTTTCAAGGGAAATATGTATGTTTGAAACAAAATGTCCTCGTTGCATGAAAACTGAGATTAAAAAGTTCAAATTAAGAACAAAGGCTCCCAATCCCACAAAAGGGGAAGGAAGCGACTAAAATATCAAGATCCTCAATCTGAACACCCTGGGATAATTCAGAATATCGAAAACAAAGAAACAAACCATCAGGGAACCGTACTTCAACGAAGACAAAAAATTTAAAGACAACCCCCTTTATGCTGAAATCGGAATTCACCATGAAGCCGTCCATGCCCAGGCCAAAACAGTGATCCAGAATCATAATACCGGCAATACCGGTGGGGCTAAACAGGCAATGGGAAAACCGGTTGTCGCGTCGCCTCTGGGCAGTCAGGGGGTGACTGGAAGGAAATAACAGATAGATATCTGGCCTTGGTTTCGGAAGCTGCCCAAGCTAATCATCATAAATACAACAATGGACTGCTGTTCTAAGAATTCAAGTTCTTCAATGCCTGGATTGGGATCGAAAACAATATTCATTATTGCACCTCATTGCACTTTGCTTGTTGACGCTTTTTTTTTCAGGTCCTGCCCGGAACCCGAAGACGGTACCCACTTTCCCGTATCACTCTCCATTATTCATACCCCGTCCGGTGAGACTCTGGGACGGTATGAAATGGCCTGGGATTAAGGCGAATCTCAAAGAATCGCTATGGATCCCATCCTTACTCCGGCAGATTGGCCAGCAAAAAGTCAACCGTGTTTCTACCCATGATTTTTTCAATCGCTCTTCTGAGAACCCAGGCTTTTGCATCTCCCGGGTGAGGAATGGGCCAGATCGATGATAACTGACCGCCGGTCCAGCTCTTTGACCACTGCCCGGCCGAATTCGGTACGGCCATCCCCCATGATCTTCCCCCGGGAGCGCCTCAGTTTGAACAGGAGGCGTGTCAATTGATACGGACTTTGCGCCCCCTGGACAGAATCAAACCCTATCGTCTGGATTTTAATACCCCGTTGAAAATCGATAAAGGCAGCCTGAAGGCATTCTGGCAAAAAAGACTCATCCCGTATTTTGAAGCCCTGCTTGCCCCTGAAGAACATTTGATTAACCTGGCTTCTGATGAGTACAGTTCAGTATTGTCGTCTGATTTTTTAAAGAAAAAAATGATAGGAATTCAATTCAGGGAGAGGGTAAACGGCACCCCATGATATTTTCGTTCCACTGGCTGAGCACCGTCCCACTCAAAAAAAGCCAGGGTGTTCTTCTCATCAATCTCAAAAAAATGGGGTGGTGAACCCCAATCCACCATCAAAAAAAATAAAAACCCCGTTGCGCTTGATGACTCAAGCCGATAGAGTGTTGGTGTGAACAAAAAACTATCATCAACGGGGTGAATTAACTATGACACAAGGCG
>PIVS01000424.1 GCA_003353855.1 Desulfobacteraceae bacterium | reverse complement strand
AATGCCGCCAGGTTCCTACAAATTCCCCTACTTTTAGCCGTCATTATATCTCAGTTCATATTCCTGTACAATCTCTGACCCGCAATCCAGCCTGATGCCACATATGTTGTGGTTGCTTTATTGTTGACACCCAAGTGCCATATCGGTACAGTTCATTCCTGAAAAAGCGAGTTCTTATCAGGTTTAGCATCCCATTCTTCCAGCAACGCAAGACAACTGTCGCGGTCGGCATTGATACTTTCCATCTGAGCCACCTGGGCCTTACCACTCAAGATATCGTAGATTAAGCTGTCATCAAATCCGATGAGCGCCACATCGTCCCGGGTTGTTCCAAAATAGAGTTTTTTCAATCTTGACCAGTGTATGGCGGAAAAACACATCGGACACGGTTCCGAGGTGGAATAGATCTCACAGTCCGAAAGATCGTAGCTTTCAAGGAGCGCGCAAGCCTTTCTGATTGCAAGGATTTCGGCATGCGCGGTGGGGTCGTTTGTTTTCAACACTTCGTTATGAGCTTTTGCGATCAACACGCCGTCCCTTACAATGATGGCGCCGAAAGGGCCGCCATCGTCGCGGTTGAATCCTTTTCTTGCCTCTTCAATTGCCATTTTCATCAATTGGTTCATTTTTACCCCTAACCCGGATGAACCGGAAAATGTGGCCGCTTTTTTAAAATCAAGATCAATCAGCATGGCCATGATTGATCCCCATAAGAGGCCGGTGATAATCGCACCCTGGGACAAAGCGCTTTGCCAGATCCAGGCAATACCCTGTTGGGTGGCCTTCTCCGCAAATTCCATAGAGCCTACATTCAGCTCCGCGTTGGCGATGGATACCGCCGATCTAATTTTTGTGGCCAACATATTGGATATATGGGGAATGATCGCTACGGCTGCTTCGGGGATAAGATTATATAAGAAATGGATAAATCCGAAAATTGCTGCCAGAAATAAAATAATTCCGATTCCCAACGCATACCCGCAACGACCTTTTAAACGTTTATAGGCGGGATGCCCGATATAAACGGTGGTGGGGAACGCACTGCCGAAAATCGTTCCCACCATGGTTCCCACACCATCCATGATCTGACAGGTGCGAACCGGATATTTATCCCCGGCCGCTTCGGCCGACTCGACATTGTTCATGGTTTCAATAAAATTATATATCTCTATCGGCAATACGGCTGCCAGAACCGCTGGATAAGTAAACATCAGCTTTATACCGGCAATTAAATCTCCCAGCACGGGAATCGGCGCATGAAACGCCACCCCGGAAAAATCAATTTTAGAAGCACCGGCAAAAAAGCCGACAAACGTTCCGACAATAATGGCAATTAATCCTGCGGGCAGACGAAAAGGCATCTTGATTCCGGCCACCAGTCCGGCCAGAACAATCATTAAAGAGGCAAACCCGACCAACGGATTTTCAAAAATTTTCGCTAACGGAACCGTCGCGATCCAGACAATGGCGATGCCGGCTAAAGTTCCCAGCATGCCAGCGCGTGGCGTAACCCTTTTTAACCAGGGACCGACGATGCTTCCCAACATTTCGATGATGCCGCCGATGAAAGCGGCCGCCATACCGACCTGCCAGGCAATCATCGAAGCGTTCGGATTGCCGGAAGCTTTGAGGCCCCAATACATCGGCCCCATGATACCAAATAAATACACAAACATAACCGGTGTACTGATGCCGTAAGGCAACGCGGTCACATCGTCACGCTGTTCTTGGCGGGCCAGTCTCCTGGCCAGGTAGACATAAAACGATAGTCCTACCAGCAAAGATACACCCAATCCGGGCAGGATACGACCGAAAACGATTCGTTCCGGTATATTGAACACGAATAAACAGATACCGGATAAAATGACGATATTGGCCAAGTTATCGGCAAATAAGGCCCAGAAAGCCGTCAAATCCCTGCGATAGAAAAGTGGGTAGTGCAATTCTTTTTCCATTTTTTACCTCCCCTTTGTGATTGAATAATGTCGATTGAATATTGAATATTTGTGGAATGCTGTCGATTTAAAAAAGGCAGAGCATAGCGATTCATTCAATAATCAATAGTGAATTCCGGTTTATCCGGGATAAGGATTGAATCGAACATTTTTAAATCTTACCAAGGGCTGTGAGAATTTTCTCCGGTGTGAACGGCCATTTCCTGATCCATATCCCGATAGCGTCGTGGATCGCGATGGCAATCACCGGAGCGGCACCGTTTGTACTGATTTCTCCGACTGACTTACCGCCGAAGGGCCCGAACGGATCGTCGGTAAAAACCAGCTCGGCCCGGAAATCTTGCGGTAGATCATGGATCATCGGTACTTTATAATCCATCAGACCGGCATTTAAGCACCTGCCGGTCTCATCTAAAATCATTTCTTCGTACAATGAATGCCCAATTGCTTTTAGTACACCGCCATATATCTGGCCCAGGGCCAATTCCGGGTTTATGGGCGTGCCGCAATCCTGCAAAGCATAATATTTCTGCAGCTTAACTTCCCCTGTGCGGGTATTGACGGCCACCTGACAGAAATGAGCACCATATGGAAACGCTGAATCATCGGTCATAAAACTGGCCGACGCGACGAGTTGGCCCCCACCGGTGCCTTTCTCTGAAGAAGTTTCAATCTTTTGATACGTGATTGAACCCTTTTTACCTTTTACGATTCCAGGATACACAATTTTCAAATCTTGTTTATCTTCCTGCAGCATTTCAGCCGCGACTTGAAGGATCTTTTCTTGCATGAGTTTGACTGCTTCCAATGCAGCATTACCGGAAAAAAAGGTGCCGCTGGAAGCATAAGCGCCGGAATCGAATGGCGTCGCATCGGTATCACCTGAAATAATTGCGATGTTGCTCATATCCGTGCACAGACATTCGGCCGCCACTTTTACCGCTACCGTATCCAACCCGGTACCCAAATCAGCGCCGCCGCTGAGTAAGGTAAATGTTCCGTCACCCAGCATCCTGAGCACGGCGCTCGCCGAATCAAGACCGGGCAATCCCGAACCCTGCCGCACGATCACCACGCCCCGGCCGATTTTTACATCAGGATCATCACTTTCTTCTTTGCGATCCCAGTTAATCAGCTGCGCGCCTTTTTTTAATGCCGGTCCCAAACCGCAGCTGGCAACGCGCTCCGGTTTACCTTCCCGGCCCTCCCCAAGACATTTGAGAATTTCGAGCATGACGCCTTCACGAACTCTGTTTTTTTCAATCAACTCCAGCTGATCCATTCCCAGTTTTGCGGCCAATTCCGCCATTGCTGTCTGGAGGGCATAGGAGCCTTGCGGCGCGCCGTAACCCTGGTATGCGCCTGTCGGCGGTATATTCGTATAATATGATTTCACCTCGAATGCGACATTGTCGCATAAAAATAACGGCATGGACTTTGAGACGGCATTTACGGGAACGGTTAAACAGTGGTTACCATAGGGCCCGGTATTGGCTTTTACGTCCATATAGATGGCCGTTAATCGGCCATTTTTGCGGGCGCCTAATTTTACCTGTATCTTCAGCGGATGCCGGGTACTCGAAGCGATAAAATCTTCTTCACGCGTATATCGGAATAATATCGACCGGCCGGTGGTCCATGTCAGATATGCCGTAACTTCCTCCAAAAGCACGTCCTGCTTGGAGCCAAATCCGCCGCCCACCCGTTCTTTAATGACCCTGAGTTTGTTTTCACTTATTTCAAGGGCACGTGCGACCGTTCTTCTGATACACCAGGGTGTCTGCGTCGAAGCATGGATAATCAGCCTGTCTCCATCCATTCTGGTGTAAACGACATGCGGTTCCAACGGCGTACAGTGAACCTGAGTGGTTTCATATTCACTTTCCAGAATTACGTCTGCTTCCTCAAATCCTTTGTGAATGTCACCAATGCCGCCCTGCGCGCTTGCGGCTAAATTTTTGCGTGGGTCCGCGCCCAGGGGAACCGATAAATTATTTTTTCCTCACGCGGATCTATATTTGAGTTGTCAAGGTCTGCAGGAGCGCCGTGAATGTATTCTATTTCGGCATTACGGACAATCGGCGCGACCGGCGCCAGGGCTTCATCGATGGTTAACACCGGTTTTAACACTTCGTATTCAACTTTTATTTTCTTAATTGCTGCTTCGGCAATCTCAGGTGATTCGGCCACGACGGCCGCGACTCGATCCCCTATATGCAATACCTTGCGGCCCATTAATTTTCGGTCATACGGCGAAGGCTCAGGAAATCCCTGGCCGGCCTGGGTATGATAATGCAAATTTTTTTCTGTAAAATTGTCGAGTCGGATTCCTTTTATGTCAAACAGCTTTTGTTAAAGGGTTTCGGTCGTTTTTAAGGAACTTGTCGTCTAAATCATTTTTAAAAT
>PIVS01000040.1 GCA_003353855.1 Desulfobacteraceae bacterium | reverse complement strand
TTTACAGAGAGGGTTGGGATTACTCCTTGCACAATGATGTTCCCGGCCTTATTTGATTACGAAGCTGCTTTCTCAATAACATTATCTTTTGAATGCTCAGGGTTAAGGGTTACCTTTTTTATTAAATCCCAATTCCTGATTTTTATTGACCAACGTTCCGTGGTTCTCTCCCGGGTTGCTTTGGTTAAATTTCCTTTGCGGGAAGATACCTTTTCCCGGTTTCCCACTCTTCACTTGTTTTTGATAATATGGCACTCGCAAGCCTTAATAGAGATGCTTCATTTGGGAAAATACTGTAAACCCTTCAGGGATATTGGTTTCCATCCACGAGGATAGCCCGCATAATTTTTTAAGAACTGATGTGACCTTCCGAGTTGATACACCCTGGATATACATCTCGGCCATAGCATACTTCAATGCTCTCTCGCTGCGAATACCTTTTTCCAAGGCCGAGGGATAAAATTCAACATCTCCTCGAACCTGGGGAACGTTGAGATGAAGCTTACCCAGTCTTGACGAAACAGACTTATCCTTGAATCCATTGGCATGACCTTCCCTATCCGCAGTCCGCTACCAGGGCTGGGCACGTAGGACCGAAGATCTCTCAGCCTTCATGGCTTCGTTGATAAGAATTGAGATGGCCTCTCCCAAATTTTCCATTCCACCGGCATTTATTATTTCAAAAACTGTACGAATTGTTGTATACTCATTGTGCTGGGTCATAATTTTATTCCTTTTAGTTTGATTTGGTTGTTGAGCAAAAAAGAAATACTAAGTTTTGACCCAGCATTTTCAACCCCCAGGATACTATAATCCTGGCTTTCTGATGAAAAATGAATTTACAGAAAGACTTTTACACTATTTCTGCGATCTCTTCTGCTTCTCTTTTAGCAGTTGCTGAAGCTTTAATAGTAACCCAACTTATAGTTGCAACATATGAAACCAGAACAATACTGCATATTGCAAGAAGCATTTTCGAACGTAATCCAGCATGCTAAAACATTTTTCCCTCTTTCTTGACAGGTTGTTACAAAACGCAGATTTATCCAATCACTGCGTTCATCAAAAAAAATAACTGTGTAAATTCATACAGTTATTTTTTCTCAGGCCTTGTACTTGAAAAAATTTGCATTCCGTAACAACCTGTCAACTTATTTAGATATTTGGTTTTTGCTAAATTACACCTAAAAAAAGGGTGAGAGCTGATAATATTTCAGCTTCCCCACCCTCTTTTATTCAATAATTAGTTTCTGATATTTTAGTTTTTATGCTCCTTCAAGAACAGGTTCAGCTCCGGTAGCCTCAATTATTTCAGTTGTATTCTCTTCTTCAGCTTCAAGTATTCTTGCTGCAGGAACTGAAAGAAGGTATGCAAGACCAAATCCAGCACAACCTCCAAGAAGTTTTCCGCTCATAACAGGCAGAATCATGTTTGGCTGGAAGTTTGCAGTAAATGAAAGGTGGTCACCAAAAGTAAAAGCTGCACATACAGAGAATGCAATACACAGAACTTTATCTTTAGATCTCATGTCTTCAATAAGACGGAACATTGCAAGGATGTTCGCAGCAGCAGCTAAAATACCTGCGGAACCTGTGCTTTCCAGTCCAACTTTTGAGCCAATAATATCCATTGGTTTTGCAAGATATTTTTTAATAAGATATACCATTGGGAAAGCACCGCAAAGCATGATTCCAATGTATCCTGCAATCTCAAGAGCTCTGAACTGATCTTTTTCATCTGCAATAATCGGATCGAATCCCCATTTTCCAAATACAGCTGTGAACACTCCTGTGAAGTATTCAACAATTGAGAATACAAGTACAAGTGTAAGGGCGATACTCATTGTTCGTCCAAAGAAAAGGAAACCTTTGATCATCGCTTTTGGAACCAGTTTAAGTCCAACTGCCAGAGTAATACAGAATATAGTCAGCGGAAGCAGATTCAGAAATATTGCCTTAAATGAAAGTCCTAAAACAAGTGCTGAATCAACATTTGTAGAAATTATTCCCCTTACTGCAAGATCTGAAATCGAAATGAAACTGCAGCTGATAAAAACACCTATTGGAATACTAAGCAAACCAGCCATCATTCCAAGAGCCATGTATTTATGGTCTTTTTTCTTAAGCATTGTAAGACCAACTGGAATTGAAAAAACAATTGTTGCACCGGACATATAACCAACAACCATAGCCACAATCCAGCCTTCCCTTGACTGAGCAAGAACATCAGCAAGCTGATATCCCCCCATATCAACAGCAATAATTGTTGTTGCAGCAATTGCCGGATCTGCACCTAATGCTGTGAAGAAAGGTCCACAAACAGATGTAACAAAAACAGAAAGGAACGGAAGTGATGCAAGGATACCAGCTGTTGGAACAAAAATTGGTCCAATACTGTAAAGTCCTTCTATAAACTCTTTTCCAAGTGGGCTCTCGTCATCTTTTAAATATGCAAAAACACCTAATACTGCACATCCCATAATAATATAAATAATAAAATTTCCTATAGCAGCCATTCAAATACCTCTTCCTCATTCTAATTAAAATCTCCGGCAAATTACCGGATAAGACGAGATAATGCACTTTTATCAAATCGACGTAATGATTTAGTGCTAATTACCCCTTCACTCTTTATTAATTTTTCAATATAAAACAAGTCTTGAATTATAAGATTTCGTTTTATATTGAAAAGACATACAACTTCAGACCCTTATACCTGATTTATCAAAGTAACTTCTTTTTCAATTCATCACTTGGAGATGGGATTACAACCTTGCTCAGCACTGGCCCTGATTCCCCAACCCCTTCAACACCGGCATGAACTGATGCTTCAATCGATCCAACATCACCTGTCATGGTTACATATGATTTTCCAGCAAGTCCTGTTGCAAAGCGAATTTCTATAAGATCAACCTGTCCTGCCTTTGCAGCAGCATCAGCAGCAAGAATACATGAAGCGCTTGAGCAGGTTTCTATCACTCCAAGTGCATTAATGGATGAAACATTTACTGTTCCGCTAAGAGCTGGTAAAACCATTGGGTGGATGCTTGGAAGAACAAACCAGTCAATTATCATCGCTCCTCCAATCTCCCTGCCCGTCTCAACAGAACTTTTTACAGATCCTGTATCTCCTGAAACCATTACAAGGTATCTGCCGGGACATGTTGGCCTTGCTACAATAAGATCCACACTTGCAGATTTAACCATCTCATCTGCTGTGTGCATCCCTATTGCAATACTCTTAAGCTCTATACAACCAACTGTTTTAAAACTCATTTTTTTCCTTCTTTATCTCTGAATATTGAAAAAGGTTAAAATCAGAGATTTTTTTTAATAGTAACAGAACCGTTTTTAGCTGATTCAACCACCCCGTTGATACTTGCATGAATTCTTGCACCAAGCACATTTTCCGGAATTTCACCTATGAGATCACCTTTTTGAACAACATCTCCAACAGATACAACAGCCCTGGATGGTGCTCCAATATGTTGGCTAAGTGGAATAACAACACGATCAGGAGAGACCATGCCTTTAAATTCCGGATGAGTATCGTACTTAGTGACATCCAGTCTCTGCATTAATCGTTTCGTTGGAACATAACGAACCTTTCGGAAAGGATGATTCTCAGGTTCATTTCCAGTAGCATCCCATTTAATACCTTTTGCATTCAGCTCTTTTTTTATCTGAGCATTTACTTCCCGTGGAGAGACCATCATGGGACACGCAAATTTTTCACAGATTCCACATTCAGAGCAAAGAAGAGCCTCTTTTTTTGAATCAACATCAGATTGTGTGACATCAAGTGCTCTCATAAGTTTATGTGGTTGCAGTGCATGACCAAGTAGATTTCTCGGACACAAATCAGTACATTGAGAACACTGACAACAAACCATGCTGGTAATTCGCCTGACTTTTGCTGGTTCCATTATCTTCCCGGCAACAACATTATGATCAGGTGGAAGCACAATCAATCCACTTGTAGTTTTAGTTACAGGAGCTTCAGGATTTTCAAGTATGCGGCCCATCATTGGACCACCATCAACAACCCTGTAATCTGAAATTAAAATTCCACCAGCATAATTTATAACATCACCAGCACTTGTTCCAATCGGTACTTTAACTACCATTGGTTTTCTTACTTCGCCGGTAACTGTTACATAACGATCTGTTACAGGCTTATCCTCAAGAGCAAGAGCAATGTTCAGAAGTGATTCAACATTACTGACAACAACACCAACCTGAAGAGGAATGCCTGCTTCCGGTACAGTTTTTCCTAATACTTCCCGGACAAGAACCTGTTCGTCTCCTGCTGGATAGAAATCCTTAAGCTCAAAGATTTTAATCTTACCTGTTTTATCTTTTGCAACAGCATTAGAAACAGCTCTCAACGCCTTGCTGTGTTTTCCTTTAAGGCAGATTATACCGGATTTTGCTCCGGTACACTCTATAACGGCTTCAAGGCCTCTAATAACCAGTTCAGTTTCATCTTCCAGAAGATAAGGATCACTCATCAGTAAAGGTTCACATGATGCTCCGTTCACAAGTACAGTTTCAACATCTGCATTAATCTTAACATATGTTGGAAAACCGGCACCTCCTGCCCCCACAACACCACTATTTTTTACTTTTTCTACTATCTGATCTCTCATGTCAGTCTCCACTGAATTCTAAGAAGCTTTTTTATCAGGCTTTCCTATTGTGATTCCCAGTCTGCGGGATATGTCACATACATAAATCTTGCAAATTCAGGAACACTAAACTGAATCGTTGTATTTTTTGGAATAAGGATAATATCACCTTTATTTCCAATAATTTTTCTTCCGTCTATTATGATTTCAAGAGTTCCGTCGATGATGTAATCAATTTCATCATATGTTAGAGTCCAGTCGAAAACAGTCTTGTTCATTTCCATAATACCGCAACCTAACCTCGGACTTTCCTCAAGGCTCAGAGCTTCTTTCAGATAAACCTCATCGCCTTCTTTTCCGGTATCAAATTTTTCAGGCTTTACTGTTGATGTTTTGATGGATATAACACCACTTTTTTTATCCACATTTTTAACTATACCGCTATTTTCAGTACCAATATTTTCTGAAATTACTTTTCTAATCAGCGCTTCCAGTTGTTTTTCATTGATTTCCATAAATTCCTCCAACTCATTAAAACTTTTTAAATTTAAATATTTACATTATTTTAGGGTTGGGCGACTTATGCCCAACCCCTGAACCCAATCGTTCTTACTCAGCAGAACGTTTTGGAAGAATCATTTCAACTTCGCTGTGAGGACGAGGAATAACATGAACACTAACAAGTTCACCGACTCGTTCAGCTGCTGCTGCACCTGCATCTGTTGCAGCTTTAACAGCCCCAACATCACCACGTACGAGTACAGTAACAAGTCCGCTTCCTACCTGCTCTCTTCCAACAAGTTCAACATTTGCAGCTTTTACCATCGCATCTGCTGCTTCAATTGCTCCGACAAGACCTTTAGTTTCTACTAATCCCAATGCATTCATAATTTTTTTCCTTTTATTTGTTAATTTTTATTTATTGACTTAATAACCTGACTGCATATTGTGACTAACTTTTCAGTGTCAGTAATGCAGAAATCATCCTTTAGTATCTCAACTATTTGGACTATAAGCTGATTAACTGCTGAAATATCTGAAGGCGAACAGTTTTTTGCTTGAACCCCATCGGGTTTCTTACCGTATACAATCCTGATTCCTTTGTTCCTCAGTAAATCTTTTGCTCCTGGTGCAAGAATAATAGTGCCATCAACATAAATAGTTCCTGTTTCGGTGCAAATATATTCATCCACGCAGTTTGCTCTGACCAGTTTTTTTCCCATAATTTTTTCCTCTATTACTGTCAGCTTATATTATCAAGGCGCTTAGAGATGATATTACAACGGCCTTAACAATTTTATAAAAAGTAGATCCTGTTAAAATAATTTTTTTTCTACTCTTTACCCATTACTTCCACTTCATCAATAATCCCAACGATAGTGGCATCTACTGGTGAATCGGGATTGTCCATAGCTATTCGGGCAGAACTGCCGGTAGTAACAAGAACTTTATCTCCAATTCCGGCACCTACAAAATCAACAGCTACAAATCTTTCATTTTCTGTACTTTTATATGAATCAACCCTTTTAACGACCATTAATTTTAAACCATTAAGCGATTCATTTTTTCTTGTTGCCCATACATTTCCAACCACTTCACCTATAATCATTGGATTTCCTTTATTTTTTCAGAATTTTCACATTAAGATCCCGCGCACTTTCAACTGCAAGGGGAGTTATATTTGCTGTTGCAGGTACCTTAAGAATTCTGGCCCCTTTTTCGTTAGCCACGATTATATCTTTTTCAGAAACAAGACCTTTTCGGATGCATATGGTCTCGTTTTTGTCATTCACTAATGTAAGTCCGTAAAGTGTAAGTTTTTCTTCATAAGACTCGTATAACCTGATAAGATCTTCTGCTGCTGTATCTTTATAACGGCAGTACTCAAACTGAAAAACTTCAATTTTTTTTCCGGTGAGCAGATCTTTAAGTACACTCTTCATTACAGGATCGACAGCTTTGCCAGCAGCAAGATCTGCCATCTGGTTGCATGTAATAAAGGGGATAATACGACGTTTAAAAACATCTTCCTCTTTTTTCTCTTCTACCCATGCTACCTCTTTTTTATCCCCCAGATATTTAAGTACCTGATCAGCACCGGAACATCCTTTCTTTGCATAAATAAGAACCCTGTTTTTACCCGAATTCTCAAGTTGTTGGAGAACTCCTTTTACGATAAGCTTTACAAGTTCATTTGTTTCCATACTTAGTTATTCTGTGTTCTGCAATTCGGAGTTTTAAATTTCATTATACTTCCCTGCACCCTTTTATGATTTTGCCGGTAACTCCGCTTTTCCAGGCACTGCCATTACCCTCATCAAAATCTATATGCATAGCCAGTTTAAAATTATCACTGGTCCGTACAAGAACATTTTCCATAATCACAGGCCTTTCTGTATCAAGATGAATAGAGACCATCTCTTTGTCTCTAACATCAAATTTTCCGGCATATGATGTGGGCATATGAATATGACGGCCTGCAACAAGAACCCCTTCTTCAAGGCCTACAATAGAGTCAGTTGAAGCCATTATTATTCCGGGAGTACCTTCGATTTCTCCGGATTGCCCCACAGATGCTTCAATACCTAAGAACCTAGCATCTGTCAGTGATATTTCTACTTGTGAAGAAGGTCTTGACGGTCCAAGTACAGCTACATTATTAATGACATTTTTTGGACCAATAAGGCGAACCCTCTGCTTACTAAGAAACTGACCTGGCTGAGACAACTCTTTTTCTAAAACCAGAGGTTCTCCAAATAGCTCATTTATATGTTCTTCTGACAGATGAACATGCCTTGCAGAAAGTTCAACCGGAATGGAATTGCTTGTAATATCAGAATCTCTGGAAGGTCTAATGCTATCGTTTCCTGTTAACTCATCTATTATTTTTTTGATGACATCTTCCACTATTGCCTCATTCATTATTTACTCCTACTCAGATATTTCCCGGATTTTTCCTTGAGCATCATGATATAAATTGCACTGCTCATTCTGTTCAGGGTTTGAATAATGTAAGGTTTTGATACTTGATAATTATCTTTCAAAGCTGCAATTGATGTGATTTCAACTTCTCTGACCATACTTCTCAAAGAGTTTAATCCAAGTATTATCTCACCCATTTCATAAGATGGAAGAAGATGACCTGTCCCAAAATACTTCTTTGGATTATGAGAATGTTCTCTTAGTTCTGAATCTGATAAACCAAGCATTTTAAAATTTTCAATTTTCCAGTCAGTAACTTCAGCTTTCATGATATCTCTTGAACGCTGAAGTATTTCTTCAAGGTCATTAACAAGTTTCGGCCTCTCGTTTTCACTGGCTTTATGCTGCTGCAGGAGTACTGCAGATTGAAAACTGTCAAGTTTTCCACGGAAAATTATTGCAGAGTGATCCTTTGAAACAAGTCTGTTTCCATGTAGTTGAGTCATATGTTCTGGCTTTGATTCATAACGACCTCCATCTACTGCTGAAACATATTTGGACTCTTTCCGGTATTCAGGAATTTTCTCTTTTTTTAAAAAAGGTTCTGAAGTAATTTCAACAACCTTAATCCTGCAAACCTTTAAGACTTCAACACTCTTTTCATTGAGAAACTGAGCCGCAGAAGGCGTAAGTATCTGCTCATCCGCAACTTCAAAAGTTTCGGGAATTTTTTTTCTGAACTGCTGCCTCAGAAATAATTCCGTTATAACTTTCATTTATCGTTACCCTTCCTGCTTTGGAAGAATTGATTCTACTTCACCATGGGGACGTGGAATAACATGTACACTTACAAGTTCTCCTACTCTTTCCGCAGCTGCTGCACCTGCGTCAGTAGCTGCCTTTACAGCTCCTACATCTCCACGAACCATAACAGTAACAAGGCCGGCACCGATTTGTGACCTGCCGACAAGAGTTACGTTAGCTGCTTTAATCATAGCATCTGCTGCTTCAATAGCTCCAACAAGACCTTTGGTTTCAACCATTCCAAGTGCATTTAATGATGACATCCTGTATCTCCTTTTTTCGTTTTAAACATTACGCTGCAAATTTTAAGCAATATTTATTTTTTTTATCTGATCCAGGACCAGTTCTGTAATAAGCTTGATATCAACGGGTGAATCAGTTTCTTTGGGAGCTGCACATGACATATTATCAAGGTCATAGGCAACTCTTCTGATATTGAAAAGATGTTGAGGTCCAACGTTATCAGAAGTTGAACTTCCTCCAACAGCACCGCAGCCAAGAGTAAAAGATGGAGCGAGTCCAGTTGTGATGCCTACCGCACCCTGCGATGACGGAGTATTCACAAGCATTCTTGATACAGGTTTTTTAAGACCAAACTGCCTGATAACTTCTTCATTGTTGGAATGAATTACAAGTGAATGGCCGATACCTCCGTTTTTCAGAAGATCAAAACACATTTCACACCCTTCTTCCCAATTCTCTACTGTATAGAAACCAATAAGGGCAGTTAGTTTCTCTTTTGAAAATGGAAAACGAGGCCCCACACCTTTTTCATCACTCACAAGAAGACGAGTGCCAGCAGGAATTTCAATACCTGCTTTAGCTGCAATAAATGCAGCATCACGTCCAACAATATCAGGATTCATAGCGCCATTGGGTCGTTCCATTACTTTTTTCACCTGCTTTAGCTTCTCACCTTCAAGGAAATATCCGCCTTTGGCTATAAGAGATGATTTTACTTTTTCTGCAATTACTCTTTCAGTGATAATTGCCTGCTCTGAAGCACATACAGTTCCGTTGTCAAAAGTTTTGCTTACAAAAATTTTATCAATTGCAGAATCGACATCGGCACTTCTTTCTATAAAAGCCGGAACGTTTCCAGCACCAACTCCAAGAGCCGGAGTTCCTGAAGAATATGCTGCTTTAACCATAGCGGGGCCGCCTGTAGCAATGATAAGATCTGTTTCTTTCATTAACTCGTTTGTTCCTTCAATAGATGGAAAACTCATTACAGAAACAAGTTCTTCAGGAGCGCCCTGACTTTTTAGAGCTGATCTTATAATTTCAACAGTTTCTCCAATACACTTCTTTGCACTGGGATGAGGACTGAATACTACAGCGTTACCCGATTTCAGGGAGATCATCGCTTTGTATATTGTAGTAGAGGTTGGGTTTGTAGAGGGTATTACTGCTGCTATTACTCCTGCCGGAGTTGCAACTTCAATTATTTTCTTCTCTTTATCCTCGTTTATAACACCAATAGTTTTCATATCTTTGATATGGTGATACAATTTATCACTGGCAAGCATGTTTTTAGCTTTTTTATCCTGCCACTTACCAAACCCTGTTTCTTCAACTGCCATTTTTGCAAGATTTTCAGCATTACTGACAGCTGCATCAGTAATCGCTTTTATAATCGAATCTACTTTTTCCTGTCCAATATCTAAAAAGTATGTCAGGGCTGTACGAGCACTTCTAATGAGTGCTCTTGCTTCCTGAATCGACAAAAGGTCTTTATCTACCATCATAAAATTCTCCTGTTTACTGGCGAGCTTTAAAAATTGCTTCTATCAGTTCTTTCTTCCGGGCTGATTTAATCTCATTCCTGTTGATTGAAATACCATCTGTTTTTCGGGCAAGTTCTCTGAGTTTTGTCACATTCATTTTTTTCAGAGTTGATTTGCTATGAGTTATATCTGTAGAACTGACCCCTCTTTCCATCTGATCTGTAAGGTCCACTTCTTCAACAGTTATCTCCTCATGAGAAACTTTTACTTCATCTTCCAGAATAGTCTCTGTTATTTCATCAGAATCATCACTTGATTCTTCAGAAGCTTTGTCACAAATCTCTTCGGAGTCACTACTTTTTTCTAAAAGATCGTTCCTTGTCGATTCTTCTTCAGAAACAGATAAAACTGATTCTAATCCTTCGCCAGTTCTGGCAATCACATGAGCTGAAATAACTTCTCCAACTCTTTCAGCTGCACATTTCCCTGCATCAACAGATGCCTGAACTGAACTTATGTCGCCCCGCATGAGGATAGTCACCAGACCAGCACCAATCATGCGGAAACCCTCAAGTTCAATAGAAGCAGATTTAACAGCTGCATCTGCTGCCTCAACCGCAGGAATCAAACCAAATGTCTCGATTAACCCAAGAGCTTTTTCATCCATATTAGTACCTCAAAGGTTCATCAGCTACCTGACAAACTGCCTCTGCAAATGCATCACATGCAGCCTTACATGCAGACTGACTTCCGGTTAAAAGACCACCACCAAAGTTTGTCTCTGAAGGAGGTCCGAAGAAAGAGACCATTTCAACATCAGCAGCTTTCATTGCGACATCCAAAGCATAAATTGACTCAATTGGTGGAGCAATAAGGTAAGCGATTGCTTCCCCTTCTTTAATACCTGCTGTTTCTGACAGATGTGAACCACTACGAGATACACAATGAGCATAGTATGCAATGGAATCATCTTCATTTGCGCTGTAAAATGCTGCATCGTTTTCAGCAAATTCAATTACTGCATCAAGTCCGCTTTTTACTTCTGCCGGTGTTGGGCCTGAAATTATACCGATAAATTCACCCGCAAGCTTTGTATTTGCGTTATCAGCTCCTCCATAAAAAGATTTTGCGTATGCAACTTTTACTTCTGCTTTTTTTGTTGCTTCATCAATAGCTGTATACCCGACATCATCACAATCCATAGTAATCATGCCTATACTTTTGTGAGCCGGATCTAGTTTAAGCTCCCCGATTAAGGACGGAGTAACATTTGGTATCATTTTAACACTGAGAACCGATGCTTTTAATGCGTCACCTTTCATTGCTTTTTCTCCTGTCATTTAAGGTCTATGCCGCTGGTTTTTTGTTCTAGAATTTTCCCAACAATATCTGCAATGTGCGCTCCTGCTTCCACAGAAGGAGTACCCATTTGATGAATGTTTGAAACTACAGTTCTTGCAGATTCAGAAATAGATGTAGAAGCTTTGTAAGCTATATAACAACTAAGACTTTCTGATGTTGCAAGCCCTGGTCGTTCACCTACAAGAGCAACTGTAACTTCTGGTTGAAGAACTTCAGATACAGAATCCATTGAAGGGACTCTTCCGTTTCTAATGAAAAAGGGAGTTCCTGTTTCAATTTCGTGTCCTCTAAGTCCCTGCATGAGAGACTCAAAGGTGTCACGTGCGTTTACTTCAATCGCTGTAGAACTGAGCCCTTCAACAATTACAATTTGTACTTTAGGTTTGTTTACACAGTTTTTTCGTAGTATTTCAGCAGTTTCATCACTGATTTGTCTGCCAAGATCTGGTCTTGTAAGAAATTCATCTTTATCTTTACATTTTGAATTAACTTCGAGAATCCCCCACTCTTTGATGAACTCTTCAGGCACACTATTAAATACAGCATCCTGTGCGCTTGCATGGTCTGCACGGAAGCGAAGCTGAGTTTCAGTCATATACCTTGGGCCTGCTCTCCATATTCCAAGTCTTGCAGGTGTTGTTTCTTTTAGTTTTAAATACGCTTCTTCGTTTGCAGAGTTTGGAACAAGCAACTGCTTTCTCAGGTCTGTTGCACCAAAATCTACAATATCATCATCTGATACTTTTGCTTCCCGGGTTCTCAGATCAGTAGAAGCTTCTCCTGTGCCCATTTCTTTGAGTACATTTTCGATAATGCTTTTGATTCTATCTTCAGAAATCATGTTTATTCTCCTGGTTCCTTATCTATTTAATAAAAATGGATGCATCACCGGCTCTTTTACTTAATCTGCCGTTCTCGTAGATACCCATTTTTTCCAGCCAGATTTCAAATTCATGGATTGGCTTTCGGTTCAATGTTTCCCTTAAACTTGGAACTTCATGATAACCTGTACATTGGTAGTTAAGCATAATGTCATCGCCATGGGGAATTGACATAAAGTAGTTACAACCTGCTGCTGTAAGTAGAACAGAAAGATTTTCAATATCATTTTGATCAGCTTTCATGTGGTTTGTATAACAGGCATCAACACCCATTGATATTCCTGTAAGCTTACCCATGAAGTGATCTTCAAGTCCGGCACGAATAACCTGCTTACTGTCATAAAGGTATTCAGGCCCTATAAATCCAACAACTGTGTTCACAATGTATGGTTTGTATTTTTTTGCGAATCCGTAACATCTTGCTTCCATAGTAAGCTGATCAACTCCGTGATGAGCTTCAGATGAGAGTTCTGACCCCTGACCTGTTTCAAAGTACATGACATTTGGTCCTTCGCAGGTACCTTCACGAAGCATCAAATCTCTTGCTTCACTCAGAACAGATGCATTTAAACCAAATGCAGTATTTCCTTTTTCACTTCCTGCAATACTCTGGAAAATGAGGTCTGCAGGAGCTCCCTGCTTAATTGCGTCCATCTGAGTTGTTACGTGTGCAAGAACACAGGTCTGAGTTGGTATTTCAAATTCCTCTTTTATTTCATGAAACATTCTTAAGACGTTTGAAACAGGCTCAACTGTATCATATACAGGATTAAGCCCAAGTACTGCATCTCCAGCTCCATATGAAAGACCTTCAAACAGTGAAAGTTTTATTCCGTCAACATTATCTGTTGTATGGTTTGGCTGAAGTCTGAAAGCAAGAACTCCGTCTTCACCAATTGTTGTATTACAATGGGCAGTAATTTTTATCTTTGAGGCACCATAAATAAGGTCAAGGTTAGACATAAGCTTTGTCACGGCCGCAACTATTTCAGAAGTAATTCCTCTTGACGCCCTTCGAAGATCTGCGCCTGTTGTTTCATGACTCAGAATCCACTCACGAAATTCTGCAACTGTAAAATTTTTCAGCTCATTGTATATTTTTTCATTTACATTATCCTGAATAATACGTGTAACTTCATCATCTTCATAAGGAACCGCAGGGTTATTTCTTAGATCTGCAAGGGTGACGTTACTCAGGACTTCCTTCGCAGCTGTCATTTCAGTGACAGTAGCTGCTGCAAGGCCGGCAAGTTTATCCCCGGACTTTTCCTCATTGGCTTTGGCCATAACATCATTGAGATCCTTAAACTCATAAAGAGTTCCGAACAGTTTGGTTTTCAATCTCATTTATCAATCCTCTTTTTTTAATAATTGAAAAGAAGTGTCTTCACGATTACCGGAACAACTTTACTTTTTGATAGTTCCTGGCCGATATCGATATAATCACCGTTTTTAACTTTTACTGTATCAATACAGATAACGTCTTTATTTAATTTAAGTTTTGCTCTCAGAGTCTGTCCAAGAGCTTTTGCAAGATCATTTTCGACAACAATGATCAGTTGCTTAACATTCTCAAGCCCATAAATTATGCTTTCAGACAGATCCTGAATCTCTTTGAAACTAATATTTTTTGGACCTTTGAATGCCAGGGCTAACTCCTGTTCTTCACTTTCAAGGCGATACCACTGAACCTTTCGCTTTATCACCTCTCCCCATTTTTTTGTGGGAAGAGTTTCATCCTCTGGTGTCAATTTAAGAACCGGAATATTTTGTATGGGAAGCGCTGTTCTTGTAACTGTTATAGTACTTCCGCTAATATCTGTTGTATGGGAACCGGCACCAACAACTGTAGCTCTTATTGTTTCTAAGGATTTGAGAACATCTTTTTTTAACGGAAGCTTCGAATCTGCAATAGCATGCCCTAATAACTTTCCTATATCTCCATAAGCATAGTCATCAAAACTACTTCCGGCCTTTTCAATGCAATCAGCCACGCCACCTGAAAAAGTTATATAATTTATGTGATAATCTCTTCTAAGGTCATTATCTGTGACAAGAAGGTCTAAATCATCCGATGGTGCTTTTATTCCGATTACTTCTTCTAACACACCAGCCATTTTTGCAGAGACTCTTTGAGCGTCAACATGACTAAGAATATTCCCTTCACAAATGTTGATATTCATTTTTGAAAGAAGTTTTTTCATCTTGTCTGAGAGATAGTCAACCTTCCGTGTTGAATCAGTGAATCTGATTAATCTGCCACCGATGTCAAGACATGAAGTATCAATTACTTCACCGTTCTGAAAAACCACTATGTTGGTTGTACCTCCACCAACATCAAGATTTGCAACAACAGCTCCTTTTTTCCTTGAATAAAGATCAGCTCCGGCACCTTTGCCGGCTATAATTCCTTCAAGGGCTGGCCCTGCAGTGGCTACAACAAAATCTCCGGCAAAATCGGACAGACTTTTCAGAACCTCAGAAGCATTTTCTCTTCTGGCTGTGTCACCAGTGATAATTACAGCACCGGTCTGTAAATCATCAGGACTGATTCCGGCTTTGTTATATTCACCTTCGATCAGTTTTCTGATATTATCACCGTCAATTTCAGTTCTGGACTTAAGTGGCGTAAAATGTATGTCACTCCTGTAGATCACCTCTTTATCAACAATACTCATCCTTGGCACTGAGACCATTGATGCAGTGTTTTCGATAGTGATTCTGCTAAAAACCAGTTGTGTGGTTGATGTGCCAATATCTATTCCGGCACTCAGAACGGACTCTCTCATTTCCGTTTTCTCCTTCACCTGTTTTACGCCAAAAAAAAAGCCTGAAAATCCGTCGTATCGACGAAAATTCAGGCTTCATTGCCATTACTCACAAACAACGCTGTGTGTGAGTGTTCTTTAAGAACCTGCTAATCCGGTTCTCTATATAATTCCTTACCGAGGTAAGTTATAACCTTAAAATATTCTGAAATTAATCAGATGTTTTTGTATCTTTCGTAATAATTATCTTTCCTGTGTGGGAAATCAAAAAACACTATAGTCCCTTCACATCCAGAATCTGTCGTGAGGTTACCATGCAGTTTATCTTCAACAATACTTACAATTATTTTAGTACCAAGACTTCCTTTTCTTGGTGACTCCACTTTAAAGCCTGCTCCATCATCAGTTATAGAGATATTTGAAAACACATCTCCTTTTTGTATAACAATTTTGATTGTACCTTCATCTCTATCTGCAAACGCATGTTTCATACAATTTTGCATAATTTCGTTTACTACAAGTGCAATTGACGAGGCTTTATCTGAATCAACCATGAAAGTATCTCCTTTTATGGAGATATCAACCTTTTTGTTTGCAGAAAATCCATTATCAATAATACTATCATTAATCCTTTGCAACATGGTTTTGATATCAACATCATCAACACCATCTTCAGCAAGAATTTCATGGGTAGCTGCTATACTTAAGACACGACTGATACTTTCACTGAAAGCCGTCTTTACTGAATCATTTTCAATCCGTCTGGACTGGAGCCGTAAAAGACTTGCAATTGTTTGAAGATTGTTCTTCACTCTATGGTGAATTTCACTCATTGCAACTGATTTCAGGATCAGCTCTTTCTCTTTATTCCTAACATCTGTCACATCGCTGATTAGCATTGCAACTCCGGTCAACTTCAAATTTTTATTTTTTAAAACTGCATATTTGATGCGCAGTGTCAGTTTTCCAGCTTCTATATCGTAATTATTAAGCTTCTTTTTTTCAAGAATATCCTGAAAGGAGATTTCATCAAGAGCAAGGTTGGAAAATTTGATTCCCTCAAGTTTATCCATATACCCAAGTTTTTTATATAATTCTTTTGCAACAGGGTTTGAAGATATACAAACCCCGACGCTGTTAAACATGACAATGCCATCAGTTACATGATATGGAAGACTATTATTTTTCTGTTTTGGAGTCATTAGTGTTTCCATAAGGTGTTCAGTAGTCTCGGCAAGGACTGTAAGGTTCTTTTCCGTTTCAAGATGATCGGTAACATCTTTTTCTGCAATTAATACACCGATTACTTTTCCGTCATCATTTTTTATAGGAGATACATTTTGTTTAACATTCTTGTTTTCCTGAGTTTGAGCGAGCATATCAGTGGTTGGAATACCAACCTCAAGAGTTCTAAGCACAGCCGGTTCATTTTTTCTGTAAGCTAATTCCCCGACGACCGAGCCTTCGTAACGAGATTTAGAATTGGATGGTCTTGCCTGAGCTACAACTATTGCTGCATCAGACGCATGTGTTTTACAATCAATGAAGATATCTGCTCCCATGAGATCAGCAGTTGTATTTATACTGCGTGCAACTTCCTTAATCTTTATTATATCTAAAGAGTTAAGTATTGTATGGCGTTTTAAAATATCTTTTATCATCCAGGTTCTCCGTTAACCGTTTAAAATGATAACCTTTGCAATATCCTTCATGGAACATCTTTTATCCATGCTCAGTTTTTGAATCATATGGTATGCTTCCTCTTCACTGATATTGTCCCTTTCCATCATAATTCCCTTGGCTCGTTCTATTATTTTTCTATCTTCAAGCTGAGTCTTTGATTTTTCAGCGTCAGCCTCAATACGGCTAATTTCATTTGATTGAGATATGGCAATTTCAATCATAGGTAAAAGAGAATCTTCATTAATTGGTTTTACAAGATATCCTGCAACTCCGATATCTTTTGCCTGATTCACAAATTCCTTGCCGCTGTACGCTGTTAAAAGTAGTATTCCTCCGGCAAGTTTTCCATTTTTAATAATTTTCGCAGCTTTTAATCCATCTAATAAAGGCATTTTTATATCCATAAGCACAAGATCCGGCTTATGCTTCCTGCACATTTCAACTGCATCAAATCCATCTGAAGCTTCTCCTACAACATCGTAGCCAGTATCTTCAAGGATTTCCCTGATATCAAGTCTTGTAATAGGTTCATCATCGGCTATTACTATTTTGGTCTTCATTTTAATTTTCCAAAACCAGGTATTCTCTAAGTTTATCGATACCTGTGTTCATCATTGAACTAGACTCTACAACTTCATTAGCTCCTGCCCAGTTCAGAAATTTCTCAGCACGTACAAGGTTCCCGCCTTCAATATCGGTTTTTGTTATAATACCAATAACCTTCTTTTTAAAAAGTGAAGCAAACTTTGGAGGAAAGATGCTGTTCTGGGCAGTGGCATCCTGTACGAGAGCTATAAGATCACAGTTACTGGAAGATGATATCAGTGCAGAATAATAACGTCTGTTTTCAATATATTCACCGGGTGTATCAACAATAGAGTCACAATAACTGATTGCCTGGGTCTTTCTGTAAGTGAGTTCTTTTCCCTGTATTGCCTGTACTAATGTTGTTTTTCCACATCCGGTTTTTCCAACAAGCATCATCTTTACCATAATTTCAACCTATGACCTTGTGATTTCAACTGTTGCAAAGTGAAGAGTTTCTTCCACAAAGGTGATAACATTACTTACAGAAGCTTCAACACTTGCCACATCTCCGGTAACTACAAGGGAGCCTCCAAACCTGTCAAGAAATCCTATTTCGACATTTCCGGCTTTAGTTGCAAGATCTGCTGCAATTATAACTGCTTCACCTGGAGTTATAGTAAGTATGCCTATTGCATCTCCCGCACTATCGTCCAAGCCTAAGTTACGATAAATGGTATTTTGCGGACTTGCTATTACATGAGCAAGTGTTAGTTGCTTACCAGGTACATATTCCTGAATTACTCTCTGTTTTTGTTCATCAAACACTGATACCACCTGTTTTTTCCCAAAAAAAAAGCTCGCAACAGAAGTAAAAAAAAATCTTCTATAACAAGCATCATCGCATTAAATTAATCATACAACACTGTATGAACGTTTCGAGGAACGTAGTATAGTTCAAATAAAAAAACAAGTTTTATTTTTAAAAAAATCAAAACTTTACACAGTTGTTCGGTAAGATCCCAAAAAGTGAGGGGGGTTAAGAGCGTGTCTGAAAAATATTGTTGAAAAAACTCCTGAAGTAACAATATACAGCGGCTTTTGAGAGATTGAACCGTCAAAATAGAGCCAGGAGCCAATTATGAAGCAAGGATATTCAACAGATATTACAGACAAAGAATGGTGTGTAATTTATAGATATTTTCCAAGATCAAAGAAACAAGGGCGCCCAATGGAGCACCTAAAAAAAATGACAAGCTTCGGCAACGGACAAGGATCAAAGCTGGTCGTGAAGCGGAACCAAGTGCTGGAATTATTGACAGCCAATCGCTCAAAACAACTGATTTAGCTGGAGCGAAAGGCTATGATGGCGGGAAAAAAATCAAAGGTAGAAGACGTCATATCCTGGTTGATGTTCTTGGCCTGATTATAGTGGCTAATGTCACGGCGGGTACACAGGACCTTTGATTGAAAAGATAAAGAAAACCTGTGGATGGGTCATAGAAATAATCAAGCCAACCAAAGCGGAGCCTGGATTTCATGTGAGACCTTGGTGTTGGATTGTTGAGAGG
>PIVS01000977.1 GCA_003353855.1 Desulfobacteraceae bacterium | reverse complement strand
GGAACTCCAGTTTTTGATGATCAGCATAATATTGTTTTTGTTGTCGTAAATGAACGTGATATTTCTCTTATCGAAAGCATGAAAAAACAGCTTGCTTTAGCACGGCAGGAATCTGAAAAAATAAAGGATGAACTCACCGAGCTCACCCTACTTGAATTAAAAGACAACCATATTGTGGCCGAAAGTGATTCAATGAAGCATACGCTGAGGCTTGCCTTAAAACTATCTGCCATTCAAGCTTCCAATATTTTGATCCAGGGGGAATCCGGAACCGGCAAAGGATTGCTGGCAAAATTTATTCATCAACATAGCAGTGGCAGCAAAAAACCATTTATTCAGATTAACTGTGCAGCCCTTCCGGAAAATCTTTTAGAAGCAGAATTGTTTGGATATGAAAAAGGAGCGTTTACCGGTGCCAGTGAAAAAGGAAAGCTTGGCTTGTTCGAACTGGCTTGTGGGGGAACGATTTTTCTCGATGAAATCGGTGAAATGTCCATGGGAGTTCAGGCAAAATTATTGAAGTGCCTGGATGATCACGAAATTATGCCCGTAGGTGGTATTATCCCTAAAAAAATAGATTGTTCAATCCTTGCAGCAACAAACCGTAATCTTGATGATAGAACACTAAACAAAAAGTTTAGACTGGATCTTCTTCACAGGCTCAATACCTTTACTCTATCAATCCCACCACTGAGAAACCGGCCGGAAGATATTCTTGAACTTGTTCGTATCTATCTTAAAAAATACAACAAGAAATACAACCGAAGGGCCAGGATCGGTTATAAAGCCTTTGAGAGCCTTCAAACCTACAATTTTCCGGGGAATGTCAGAGAACTTATTAATATCATAAAACAGGCTATTGTCATGTGTGATGGCAGGTCTCTGGATGATTATCTGGTAAAAGCATTAAGCAAGGTCAGGCCAACCAAATTAAAAATGGCACCCATAAAGGAACACACGACTCTGGCAGATAAAATATGGGCTGTTGAAAATGAGATGCTGATGCAGGCGTCTATAAAATGCAGAACCACGCGTGAAGCTGCCAAGTTTTTGGGGATCAGTCAGCCCTCTGT
>PIVS01000976.1 GCA_003353855.1 Desulfobacteraceae bacterium | reverse complement strand
TCGGTAAATCCCTGGAGGGGTGCCAGTATAATTTTTATATTTTTATTGTTCATGGGGTGATTTTTACCTGTGGAGATCTTGGAAATCCTTAAAAAAATTAAAAAAACTTTGACAAATATAAGAACGATAAATTATAGAGTCAATATTTTTTGATCCAGCTTATAACAATTATGCGGATTGCAAGGAGTGTTTTAACGGTATGAAAGAGCTTTACAGAAAAGTCATCCAGATCAACCAGATGCCAGACAATTCAGAAAAGAAAGAAACGGCAAGGATATTTTTTGAAAAATTAAATGCCATGACACTTCCGTCGCAGTTTAACTGGGCAAAGGAAATATTTGAAGACCTCCATGTAAAGGAAACACCTGATAAAACAGCTCTGATATGGAATGATATTCATACCCTTGAGGCCAAAACCTATTCCTATGCTCAGGTTTTACAAAGGGCAAATCAATTGATTAACTTTTTGGCAAAACAGGGAATCGGCCATAAAAATAATTTTTATATGATGAGCCCTGTCTTGCCTGAAACCTGGTTTGCAAGTCTTGGCTGTATCAAGGCCGGTATGGTGTCCGTGCCCACAGCCACCACCATGACGCCCAGGGAGCTTGAATTTCGCTTTGAAACCTATCGACCCGATGTGGTTATGGCCGATGAAGCATCCGCCGATCTGGTTGATCAGGCAGCAAAGGAAACCGGGATCCAGCCTAAGATTAAATTGGTCCTGGGGAAAAAAGAGGGCTGGATCTCCTTTGAAGAGATAAAAAAAGAATCAATTGAGGCGGGGGCTGCCGACACCAGGGCCGATGAGAACCTGTTCTGCTTTTTTACTTCGGGCACCACAGGGCTGCCCAAGCGGGTGGGACATACGGCAACCTCTTATCCATTGGGACATCTTTCAACCACGGTGATGATCGGGGTGAAACCAGATGATATCCACCATAATTTGAGTGCACCCGGGTGGGCAAAATGGGCATGGTCCAGTTTTTTTGTTCCCTTTAACGTGGGAGCCACTGCCACAGGGTTCCAGTTTTCCGTATTGGATGGAGAGCAATATTTGGATGCCCTTTCACG
>PIVS01000975.1 GCA_003353855.1 Desulfobacteraceae bacterium | reverse complement strand
TAGGGTATCACAATATTTCCACCACCCATGCAGACGGCTACCATGGGTGGCCAAGGTACGGACCCTATGATGCCATAATAGTGACCTGTGCATCTGAATTTATCCCTCCGCCGCTGATCCATCAGCTCAAGCCGGGGGGGCGAATGTGCATCCCTGTCGGACCCCCTTTCAAGGTGCAGCACCTGGTGCTCATTGAAAAAGGCCAGGACGGAAAACTGATCACAACCATCATTGCCTCGGTACGCTTTGTTCCCCTGGTCAGGGACGAAAAGTAGGATGAAAGGACCCACGACCATTGTCAATCTTCTTGTTTTTATCACATCCTTTTCAATTCTGGCCTATGAAATCAATTTTACCCGGGTGTTTGCCTATGCCCAGTGGCACAACCTTTCTGCGTTGATCATTACCATGGCGCTTCTGGGATTCGGTGCCAGCGGCTCCGTCATCGCCATGGTGCAAAAAAAAATTGAAGCAAACTTTCCATACTATCTGCATGCAGCAGTTCTTTTTTTCCCGGTTTCCCTGTGCATTGGGTTCATTATTTCTGTACAACTTGATTTCAACCCCTATGAAATGACCTTCAGTTTGGAACAGGTCATGCACATGGGGGTTTATTTTTTTCTCATGGGCATCTCATTTTTCCTGGGGGCTTCCATCATCTGCATGATCCTGCTGAGTTACCAGATTTCATTTACCTATTTTACCAATCTGCTGGGTTCAGCCGCGGGTGTTATTTTTGTGCTCTGTGTCTCCTTTTTCCTCCACCCCTATGATGTCATGGTGGTGATCATACTGATTTCCCTTGTTCCGGCCTTTCTGCTGGCCATGGTGGCTGATAGGAGGGTGAAGGCGGGCACAATATCTACTCTCATTTTGACTACAGGCACACTTATCATATCGGTCTGGTTTTTTGATTTAAAACAGGTTTCCCCGTACAAGGCTGTTTCAGGGGCCCTGAATCTGCCGGATGCAAAAATTGTCCATGAAGCCTATTCCCCCCTGGGCGTGGTGCAGGTCGTCCAGGCAAAAGGCCTTCGGTCCACAGCAGGCTTAAGCCTTGCCTCACCTTTCCAG
>PIVS01000423.1 GCA_003353855.1 Desulfobacteraceae bacterium | reverse complement strand
GCGGAGTTGTTGTATTAATGAACAGTGTAGGTATAGGAAATTTCCCCATTTGTGTATCCCTTATCTTCAGGACGAAAGGCCCGAACATACTCAACAGTAGCAACTGATCCCGTTACGGTAACGCGAAAATGGCCATGTTCAGGGAAGTTCCGTCAAGCTACAACCCCGATTCACCTTCATGGTTTCCGTTTACCAAAAATAAAGGAGCTGACTTGACTGTAAATATCAAAATGTTGTCGATGATCATACGCGGCATCAAAAGCGCCCTGTTCGGTGTCAGGATAGTATTTTTCTATCATGAACGTATCACCGAGGTCAATAAAAAAGTCCGGGTTATCATTGAGTTGATTTTGTAAAGCAACAAGGTACAGGTCTACATTAAAATTTTTATCTCCCTGGTGCGGGTCTGCCTGTACAGTAAAAGTAAAGGCGCTACCTGCTGATTTTTTGGTGTGAAAAGTATATTCGTCCCCAATGACGTAATCGGATGAACCGGATTGTTTAAAGTTCATCCGATAATAGTACAAGGTATTCTGTTGGAGACCGGTTAATTCTTTTTCCAGGGGAATCCCAGCCGTAATGTTGGACTCGGTCGTCTGGTCTGAATAGGTGCCGGACGAGGTCCCGTATTCAAAGTAAACTTTCCCGTTGTTTATGTCAACATTCCAAAGACTTCGTGCAGTGCAATTGAATGGAATGATCCATTTTCACTAACTTTCTTATTCGTTTCATTCATACCGCCATGAACTTGTTCCATGTTAATTCTTACTGAAGTGGATGATTATCGGTGTTGTATTATCAAAATAACTGGGACAGACAGCAAAAATCGCATCTTTATTGCGTTTGTAAATCCAGAAGCGCCTGGCTTTTAGGAGTGATTTCCATGGGGGCCTGTCAATTTTCCCTTGAACCGAAATCCTGGCCCCAGTCACCACGGTTTTTTCAGATAGGGCCCTGAAAAAATCTTCGACCCGCTGCTTTTCTTCACGTCTTGCAATGCGGACATCAACGACTGCCATGGCTTGGTTGGGAAGTTCAAGTGTTGATGGATTTGAATAATGACTTAAGTTTTAGAGTAACCAAATGTTTTCTTTTTGTCAACCTAATTCAGGTTTGGAGATTATTGTTTTTCTTAAAAAAAACAGTTGGTTTTGATCAATAATATGTTTTCCTTGACCCGGGAGTGAAAATCAATATTTATTTCTTGGGAACTAAGCTGACCGATGGATATTCGAAACCCTGGTTTATCAGGAGGTGTTAAAAAAAATAGTTGGACGGAGATACTAAAACCCCCTGGGAGTTTATCTCTTTTATGATTTCATCTTCACTTTTTTTACTATTTTTAATTTAAATAAATATAAAATACCCTCCGGATGGCTTTACATATTCTATTTTTTTTTCAGGTAAAAACTCCCGTATTGCTTTTAAAGCTGTTAACATTCTTTTTTTGTATACTTTGCAAACCGGCGAGCGCTGTCATACCGGTGGCTTTTTTTCCTCTTCGTACTTGAACGGTAATACGCCTTGTGTCATAGTATGTTTCTCCTCGTTGATGATAGTTTTTTGGTCGCACAAACATTCTATCTGCCTGAGCAATCAAGCACAACGAGGTTTTTTATTTTTTTGATGGTGGAGAAAATCGGTATAATTGTACTGGCAATATTCATAATGTTACATTTTTATACCCTGCTTTTTGACAAGTTGCATAGCTGCCGACAACGACATTATTCACGGCAGGGAAAACGCCAGCAGAAACATTGTCTCCGGTCAACCAAACATGTGCAGCCGGTAAAATCGTAGTTCCCATGACTTTTGGGACAGGAACCAGTTCCGTAAAATCATTTCTCAAAACCGAATTACTGTTTGTTACAGAAAGGAGTATGCCTGAACCTGGCAGATATGTAGATTCCGGATATCCAGAAACAGGTGGAAGTGGAATAACAGCAGGGGTAAAGTCCTACAGCTCTTAAGCTGGTAGGAGCTTCAAGAACATCCCGCTTGATTAATTCTCCATTGCCGTCATAAGCCCCGCAGTCAAAATAATTATCTGCAACTGTTACATTCTTGCAGTAAATGTTTCTGCTATTTAAAAATTCGGATCGGCTTCCACCGATAATGGCACCGACAGCATCATCATACGCATCGCCTTTTTCCCCATAATTTAATCCAGCGACCATGTTAACAAGTTCATTTTTTGTAACCATTACTGTTGCGCATTGGCGGACCCGAATCATTTTGCCCAATGACCTTTAGTCACTTTGAACCCACACGTTCCGGCAACAGCTGTTGACGAAACCGATAATAATAAACCTAAACAGAGAACCAGCAAATAAGTCAAAAAATTCTTTTTAAGGAAAGGACAAGAAAATGCTTTTTGGCCTGTGGGAGAAGGCCACTCAAAACAAAAAATAGATATTAGCCCGGAAAATTGATTATATCAAAAACAGGCTGGAAATGATGAAGATGATTTTCATTTGACCCTGGCATTTTAGGCAGACAAGAGAATCGACCTCATGGATTTTTTGAATTAACCGAGCCCAATTCTGCCTTGCTTCACTGGAAGACATATCATTTGGCATGATTGTCGAAATTGTATCATCAGCATCGGCCTTCTTTCTCATACCCCTGGATTTGTTCGAAAAATGGCCATAATATCTCACTGTATGCTCATATCTTCCTGGAATATGTGTTACCAACCTGGCGAGCCAGTCCAAAGCATTAAAAATTTTTCTGGATTTTCTATCCTTAGATGTATAAATGACTTTGGCAACACCATCATCAGATTTTTTTGCCGGGACATAAACCATTCTTTCCTGGGAAAAACAGGCACGAATGATATATCTTGCCAGATTGCCAAGTCCGGCTTTATCATCAGGTTCAATTTTGTCACCAATATACACGTTAAAACCTGAATGATGCCATGAAAGCATGTTCTCAATAATAGTATCATTTACCTTTCCCTCTTTTTTGAGCATTTTTAGCACCTCATACTGAAATGCCTCTTCCAGGTCTTCAAGCATAAATACTGATACAGTCTGAAAGCTGCCATCTTTCAGGAAACATCCATCTGAAACTATGGCGTGGAGATGAGGATTGAAGTTGAGAAAATCACCATAGGTCTGCACAGCGATACTGGCGCCGAAAATAGCATCATCATATGGTGATGATTGTGCCATACTGTAACCAAATAATTCAACCGTCCTGATTAGTGGCTGACCGACCTAAAAGTTAGTTAAAATTAAAGCCCTCATATCCGCCGTACTGGGCAGGAAAGTCATTAATGGTCAGCCAGAATTTACCTGTTTCAGGATAGGCGATCATGCTCCACATATTGGCCACATGCGCTCGGAACGTCCCCACAGGCTCTTCTGCCTTGAAAACTGTATTCGGATACTTGGCGCAGATTGTGCACAGAATGTTGTTGCTTACCGACGAATCGTCCTTTGGTTTTTCCATATTCGTGTAAGGATCAAAATGGTCACTCATTATCTTAATTGCGTTGTCCTTGGTGATATTACCGTAATAATCATGGAGCAGCTGGCGGTAGCGTTCAAACCGAATAGGCGCCTGGACATAGAAGTTATACGGATCCCTTAGGCTTTCCTGCCAGTTCTGGATAGTTGCGATATCCTCAATTTCATTGACCAGCAGCTGGTCCAGGGACACATTAGAAACGCCTTTTGCTTTAACCCCGTCAGCAATTCCTTTCATCTCCTCTAAAAATTCTTCTGGCAGGAACGGGTAGGCCGCCTTCTGGCCTATCCATAGTTTTTCTCTGGCCTTGGCATTATCACATCCGGTCTGTCTTGCCACATAGGCATCCGTGGACAGCAGAGTGCGGTTTTCCATCAGATCGATTTTATCAGCCAGCAGATATCCATGCTGGAAACTGATTGCATGGGGTGAGCCTGCAAGCTTCAGGATTTTTACATTTTTTTCCAGGGTAAAACTCGCCTTAGCCAATACCTTTTTCTAATCCATGGACTTCTCCTCTGGTTGAAAACCGTATGGGTTAACTGATAGTGCCGGTATGACCAAGAGTGGCCAGCCTGAGGATGACTGAAAACCGCCTGGAAATAACCATACCTGATATGATTTGGATTATCAAGGGAGGTAGATGAACATTCATACGCAACCATGATCCTCCTCCACCTACCCCGGTTTAACCTGAATTGATTAATGATGATTCAGACACCCAGATTCCAGCCTTTGGCTATTGGAGTTGAGGACTTATCTGCAGAATATATTTTAAAAATTGATCTGTGGAATTACCGTTGAACTATGCTCAAAATCAGCAAGAATTTGATAACTTTCGATCTTTTTAAACAAAATTAAGATCATTTCCATCACCTCATTTTAATACCCATATTTTATTTCAAG
>PIVS01000974.1 GCA_003353855.1 Desulfobacteraceae bacterium | reverse complement strand
AATGCTGAAGCTGATGTGACTGTGGGTGTTGAACTCATCGGTCCTCCTATATAATCATATTTGGAACCGATAATATCATTCTCAAAAAATTAAATCACGCAGGCCTACCGAAGGCACACCTTCAAGGCTCTGATCTGATCGTCTATCCCACCGTCACAATTTGGATAGGGCTGATCATTATCGACCAGGCAGATCGGGGTATTATTGTCATCAAAATGCTGATACCAGCCTTGCTTGTCGATCAATGCCAAACTCACGGCCCCGTATCCCCACAAACTCACTTCATGGCTCACATCCCTGAGCAAGCCGTTACCAACCGTGTTATTGGGAATCCAATCTGCACTGGGGAAGTGATTACGGGTTAAAAAAGAAGATTCTCCATTCCCATAGCGAATTAATTTTACCATCTCTTCAAAAGCTGAAAGATCCTCTTTTATGCTTTCGGGCCGGGTATAGGCCAGAGCCAGAACCATTTCAACAAATGTAGTGCAATCAAATAGATCAAAACGATAAAGGGGTTTTTGATTATAATCGCCCTCAACACCCTCACCAAGGGGTCCATCCACATAGGAAGTTTGCTGATCCACAAAATAGCTGGTCAATCTATCGATGCGATCAACAACACTACCTTCCCTGGCCCAATGAATCAAGGCATAAGCTTGATTCTCAGTGTCATTTGACCAATCAGAAACTGCTACTGCATCATCGGCATAGGCCACCATACTGCCTAAACATAACAAACAGATAAAAAATATATTTTTTACTCGTCCCATACAGCTATTACCCTTGTGTTGCAAAAAGCACGGCCTCCTGTAATTGGCCACGCTATTATTTTTGTGTATTCTTAACCGCTACCATTAACTAGGAATAAAAATTTGTTTTTGTCAACAAAAATATGGAAAAAACCGATTTAATGGGGACCACTTACACGGCGTGACTCCGAAGGCATTATCAATTTGGCTCATGTCGCGTTTTGAGGTCTTACTTGATCATCACCTCAATCAGTGAGTGCAGCAGGGATTTCCCTCGTTTACCGACATTATGAACGAACTAAAAGAATCCGAGGTAAAAAGGAA
>PIVS01000422.1 GCA_003353855.1 Desulfobacteraceae bacterium | reverse complement strand
AGGGGGATCGAACCCCTGACCTCACGGCTGCCAGCCGTGCGCTCTCCCAGCTGAGCTACAGCCCCACAACAGAAGATGGTGATTAATAATCGAAACAAGGATTCCTGTCAACAAAAAAAAAATTTATTTTGTAGAAAGAAAATATTTTATAGAATAAAATGTTGACACAGTGATTTAGGAAACGATATTATAGAATGTTTTTTTGAATGATTTCATTATTGGAGACTTTAAGGAGAAAGTGATGCTGCGTTACTTGCGAGAGAATACCGGAAACTGGATTATCAAGACTTTTCTTTTCATCATTGTACTTGTGTTTGTTTTTTTGGGGGTGGGATCCATGAATTCCAAGAAAAACAATAGTGTTGCAACTGTCAATGACGAACCCATCACCATTAATGAGTTTCAGGATGCCTATAAATTAGTTGTAGGGCAAATGAGGGAAAGATTCGGGGATAATCTGAATGATGATCTTTTAAAGGCATTGAATGTCAAGCAGCAGGCACTGAACAATCTGATCGAACAAAGGCTTGTGGCAAACGAGGCTGAAAAACTTAAGCTTGTTGTTTCCGACAATGAGTTGAGCGATTCTTTGATGTCCATAAAAGCATTTCAAAAGGATGGCGTCTTTAACCTGGAATTATACAAAAAGGTTCTGGGATATAATTCCTTAACTCCAGAGATCTTTGAGGTGCAGCAACGTGCTGCCATAAAAGCAAATAAAGTCAGGGACATGGTTTTAAGCGGAATTATCGTGTCAGATATGGAAGCGAAAAGCTGGTATGTTTTCCAAAATTCAAAAGTGGCTGTTAATTATATTAAAGTTGATCCTACTTCCTTTACAGATGTCACTCCCACAGAGGCTCAGATAAAACAACAATATGAAGAAAATAAAGATTTTTATAAATCTAATACCAAGAAAAAGGCTGTCTATCTAAAATTTTCACCAGATGATCACAAGGACAAAGTGGTTGTCTCGGATGAACAGATCAAAGACTTTTATGAACAAAATCTTGATCGGTTCAAAGTGCCGGCAAAAGTCGAAGCCAGCCATATTCTAATAAAGGTGGCTGAGGGTGCCGATGAAAAGACGGTTGAAAAGGCCAGGGAAGAGGCTGAAAAAATATATGAAAAAGCAGCTAAAAAGGAAGATTTTGCTGAATTAGCCAAGAAATATTCCCAGGGTCCCTCAAAGACCAGTGGTGGATATATTGGTATATTTGAAAAAGAAAATATGGTAAAAGCGTTTGGGGATAAGGCTTTTGCCATGAAAGCCGGAGAAATCAGCAAACCGCTCAGAACCATGTTTGGGTGGCATATTATAAAAGTTATGGCAAAATTTGACGCATCCGTCGAAACCCTGGCTCAGGCAACTGAAAAAATCAAATCTGAGTTAATGACCCAGGAACTTCAGAGTATGGCCTATGACCAGGCAGGTGAAGCCTTTGATTCCATTGTTGACGGAGATGACCTTGAGCAGGTTGCCTTGATTACAAAAAGAAAAGTGATGACCACTGGTATTTTTACTGAAAATGGCGACGGGCTTGCCTTTGAAGATAGTGCAGGGTTTGTCAAGGCAGCTTTTGCCCTGGGCAATGATGAAATCAGTGATATCAAAAAACTGGGAAACAATTACTATTTAATCAAAGTTATTGAAACCATTGAACCGGAAATCCAGCCCCTGGAAATAGTAAAAGAAAGTATTGTTATGACCCTGACGGCTAAACTTCAGAAAGAAGCAGCCAAAAATGCAGCCCAGGCCCTGTTGACAAAGGCCGAGGCTGTTGATTCCATTGAGCAGTTGACAATGGAAAACAATCTGACCCTGGCATCCACCGACCTGTTTACACGGAACCAGCCGGTTAAGGACATTGGAAGTTCACCTGAATTTGTTAAAGCCGCCTTTACCCTGGATAAGCAAAACCCAATTTACAAAGGGGTTTTGCAAGTCGATCAAGAGTTTTATCTCATCGGGTTTAAGGAAAAACAGCTGCCGGATGATGCCAAGATTGCACAAACTTTAGAAAAAACAAAAGAACAGATCACTAATATGAAACAGGGGCAAGACTTTCGGTCCTGGATTGAGGAACTTAAAGCCAAAAGCAAAATTGATATTAATTCTAATTATTTGAATTAAGGATAATAGATTTATGAAAATCAATGCCATTGGTAAAAGTATCTGTATGCTGTTTGTCCTGCTCATGTTGTCATGTGTACCCAAACACCCGGTTAATTTTTATAGCCATGGCATTGAAAATGATCCTGCCCTGGTCCATGGGGTTCTGTCTAATGGATTCCAGTATGTACTTATGGAAAATTCCACACCCAAAGACCGGGTCAGTCTACATTTAAATATATTTGCAGGATCAGTCAATGAAACAGATGAGGAACAGGGGGTAGCCCATTTCCTTGAACACATGCTCTTTAACGGTTCCGAACATTTCAAACCAGGGGAGCTCATAGAATACTTTCAAGCCATTGGTGTGGACTTTGGGGCAGATTTAAATGCCAATACCTCATTCTTTAGAACCACCTACGATTTAACTCTTCCCAAGGGAGATAACCAAACCCTTGAAGAGGGCTTCCTGGTTATAAAAGATTATGCAGGGGGAGCGCTATTATTGGAAGAGGAAATTAATAAGGAACGGGGGATTATACAGGCTGAAAAAAGGGAAAGGGATTCTGTTTCATATCGGACCTTTAAACAGGAATTATCATTTGAGCTGCCTGGATCCCTCATAAATAAGCGATTGCCCATCGGTACTGATGCTGTCCTTGAAACAGCGGATAGAAAGCTTTTAAAAAGCTTTTATGACCGTTGGTACCGACCCGACAACATGGCCCTGGTTATTGTCGGGGATATTGATATTAAAAAGACAGAGGCGTTGATTAAAAAAACGTTTTCAAGTTTGCAGCCCAGGAAATTGATATCAGGGGAACCTGGGGATATCGTCTGGAAACCCCGGAAGGGAATATGGGCATTCTATAATTATGAACCGGAAGCCGGTAACACAGATGTCACCATTGAGAGGGTTACCCATACACCATTTGAACCTGAAACCGTTGAAAGATTAAAGGAAACCGTGCTGGGAAATCTTGCTAATTCAGTCTTTCAGAATCGACTGTCCAGTATGGTCAGAAAACAATCTGCAAGCTTTTCATCTGCTTCGGTCTATTCAGGTACTTTTTTACACAATGTTTCCACGGCTGTTGTTAATGCCAGCTGCGAACCTGATAAGTGGGAACAAAGCCTTGGACAACTTGAAAAAACTCTAAGACAGGCAATCGAAAAAGGCTTTTTACCCCAGGAACTCGCCAGGACAAAGGCTGATTTTATTTCCAGCCTTGATGCCGATGTTCTCAAGGCTGATACCAGAAAAACCTCTGGGTTGGCCCAGTCTATACTGGGAGCCATAAACCGGAAAGACTTATTTTTATCTCCCCTGCAAAAACAGGAATTGTTAAAACCATATATACAAGGATTGGCCCTCGAAGAGGTGAATCAGGCATTCAAAAAGTCCTGGGCCAACGACCAAAGACTAATCCTGGTCTCAGGCAATGCAAAGATATCTGAAAAAGGGACTATCTCTGCAAATGAACAGATCATGGATCTCTACCGTAAAAGTGCTGCCCAACCGATTCAAGAATTTAAACGGTTTGAATCTAAAGCATTTCCATACCTTCCACTTCCAATATCCAAGGCAGCTTTTCGGAATAAAAAAGAGGATGTCAAGGGATTGGGTATCACCCAGGTTGAGTTTCAAAATAATGTGCGTTTAAATCTTAAAAAAACAGATTTCAAGAAAGGAGAGTTCTTGTTCAAGGTAGTCTTTGGACAGGGACGTGCATCAGAGCCTGAATCCTTGCCTGGAATATCCTATAATGCCGAATCCACACTACGACAGAGTGGGTTTCAATCCATGGATCAGGACCAGATTGGAGAAGCTCTGGCAGGTAAAGATGTGAGCATTGGGTTCAATATCAATGATAATTATTTTGCATTGTCAGGGTCTGGTGACCCCAAAGAAGCAGAAATTGTTTTTCAACTCATCTACACCTACATTAACGATCCAGGGTTCAGATCCCAGGGACTTGCCCTTGCCAAAACCCATTACAAACAGATGTATGAGGCTTTGAAAAGAACCCCCGACGGCATCATGCTTATTCGTGGCAACCGCTTTCTGGCAAAAGGTGATCCCAGGTTTGGGCTTGCATCCCCGGAAAAAATTAACAAAATCACCCTGGAAGAGATTGAAACCTGGCTGAAACCAGTTTTTAAAACTTCCCCCATTGAAGTTTCCATTGTCGGAGATTTTGATCCTGATACAATTATAAAATATGCAGGTACTTATCTTGGATCCTTAAAAACAAGGGATGAATTCTTTGGATC